>DICM01000020.1 GCA_002416285.1 Caryophanales bacterium UBA5026 | reverse complement strand
TTTCAAATTTAATATACAATAAGAGAAAAACATACTCTTTTTTTTTAATAATTAAGACAACCTATTATTTATTTGTTATAATGGAGAGGAACATAGAAACCAATTGCAACTATAAGAGAGGAGTTTGAGAATGATTGAATATGAATATAGTTTAGTTGTAGAAGAATTAAAACCTTATCTTGACTATTGTGAACAAAATAAGTTTGAAAAAATAGCAGACACTTATCAGATAAGGGAGTTATATAAGAATCCTAATCAAATATTAGCTCGGATTACTACTGAAATAATAGAGGATAAACAATATACTGTTCTTGATTTTAAAGATGATAATGATTCAGATGCTATCTTAAAACAATCGAGAGAAACAATCCCTTTAGTAATAACAAATGAGAGCAGAGAAGCAATCGATTCTATTCTTAACATGTTGGGCTATGAAGTTAAGAAAATATTAAAACGCAATCGCATTGTTTACGTTAACAATTGTGTAAAGTTTGAACTGGATCATTACATGGAACCAGAAGAATCTTTTGTTGTAGCAATTGAAGGTGAAAAAGAAGAAGTAGATAAAATCTATCAAGAAATAGTTGGTTTTGACAATAAAACATCTGTAAATTAAAGTATAAAATAAGTTTTAATAATCATAATGAAATGATAAAGGAGAGTTAATATGGAAAAAGCAAAAGTATATTTTACAAAGGATTTGACTTCAAATAGGTTAATTGATATCTATAAAAAATTAGGAAAAGAGCTAAAAGGAAATGTAGCAGTTAAAATTCATTCGGGAGAACCTGGTGGAAATCACTATTTAAAACCAGATTTTATGAAACCATTAGTTGATCTTATAAATGGTACTATTGTGGAGTGTAATACGGCTTATGGTGGTATGAGAATGAATACAGAAGACCATAAGAGAACGCTAGAAGAACATGGTTTTACAAAGATTGCCAAAGTAGATATCATGGATGAAGTTGGTGAATTAGAGTTACCTGTTAAAAATGGGAAACATTTGAATGTTAATTATGTTGGATCACATTTTAAGAATTATGATTCTTTGCTTGTCTTATCACATTTTAAAGGGCATGCTATGGGAGGATTTGGAGGAGCACTTAAAAATACTTCGATTGGAATTGCTTCTAGTGGTGGTAAAATGTGGATTCATACTGCTGGCAAGACGAAAGAATTAGGAAATTTTGATGTTTGTTTTGAAACACCACAAGATGATTTTCTAGAATCAATGGCAGAAGCTGCAAGTACTATTATGGATTATGAGAAAGAAAATATTGTTTTTATTAATGTCATGTATAATTTATCAATCGATTGTGATTGTGATTCTGATCCAGCTGCTCCAGAAATGAAGGATATTGGAATACTGGCTTCATTAGACCCAGTTGCATTAGATCAGGCTTGTGTCGATTTCATTTATAATTCGGAAGATCCGGGAAAAACTAGTTTGATTCACAGAATGGAAGAGAAAAATGCAATTCACATTCTTGAAGAAGCTAGTAGATTAGGTATTGGAACTCGAGAATATGAGTTAATTGACATTGATTAAAAAAATAGAATTAGGGTAGGTGAGATTATGAAATTAATTGGTACAAAACAAATTGAAACAGAACATTTACTACTTCGCAGGTTAACGGTAAAAGATGCAGAAGAGGCTTATCAAAATTGGTGTAGCAGTGATGTAGTATCAAAATATGTCCTTTGGAGTAAACATGAAAGTGTTGATGTTACAAAAAAATTATATGAGACATGGGAAAAGGAATATGATACTTTGAGTACATATCGTTGGATTGCTGAGTTAAAACATACTGGGGAATTGATTGGCACAATAGATGTCGCATCGAAAAGGTTTTTACCATTTGGGTCTTGTGAAATAGGTTATTGTTATGGAGAAAAGTTCTGGGGAAAAGGGTATGCAGCTGAGGCATTGAAAGCAGTGATTAGATTTTTGTTTGAAGAATGTGATATGGAAACTATTTTTGCTGAATATATGAGTAACAATCCAGCGAGTGGTAGAGTAATGGAAAAAGCAGGTATGACTTTTGAAGGTATCTTAAGAGGAAGAATTATTGATAAAGATGGAATCCGTAATGATTTAGGATCTTATTCTATTACAAAAGATGAATATTTAAATAGATTAAATTGTTGAATTATCAAAATAGAGAAACTGAAAAAAACTAAATAAATTTATTTTATAAAAATTTTGAAAGTAAAGGATATACGGAGTTTATATTAGGAGTAGAGGATGATAATTATAATGCGAAACATATTTATGAGCAGAACGGGTTTTACAAAAGGCATTGATTGCTGTTCTAAGATCATAAATAATTGTATGTGCGAGCATAATTTATTGCTTCGGGAGAAAAGTCTATGAGTAAGATAAAAAAATTAAATGATGTTTACATGCGCGAAGTCATTGATAGCAATATTTTTATGAAACAGTTAGATGAGTTAAATGCTTACATTATTTTTAAAAGAATTTTTAATACATCTCAAAAGTGTACTACGTTTATTAATGGGAAACGAATAACAATTGTGGATAAAGATTATACAATAATGGAATATTCACCATGCGATAAATTTTATAATGTAAGAATTTTCATTGATAATAATGGAAATATATTAGAGTATTATTTTGATATTATACTAAATAGTCAATTAAAAAATTCGGAGATTTTCTACGAGGATCTTTATTTAGATGTAGTTTATGATACAACTTATTCAACTGAAACTTGTGAGTTCATTACCTTAGTTGATGAAAATGAATTAATAGCAGCACTAAAAAATGGTGAGATAACAAAGAAACAGTTTGACTTTGCCTATGAAATTGCAATTGGATTAATGGATGAAATAAGAATGAAAAAAAATAAATTTATTAATCGTGGTCTGCAAGATTATAAAAATTATTTTGATAATTGATAGGAGAGAAATATGAATGTATTCGCTTCATTTAATTTTGATATTCAAGGAAAAGAGATGTACTTTGTGGGCGCATCAGAACAAGCTTCGAAGGGAACCTCATTAAGTGAACTTGCCAAGTATTTTAATATTTGAATGTTTGAGGTATCTGGTATTGCTGTTTCAAATGCAACTGAAGAATTATTAAAATATGCTACAGTTGTAACTGCATCTAATAATGAGGATGGAATTACTAAGTATTTAAAAAAACTAGTGAGGTGATAACATGAAAGAAATAATTTATAACTATGATTATTTAGAAGAAGATGAGATTAATAATGTCGTAGTAAGGGTAAAGGCTGTTGTAGTGAATAATAAGAATGGAATTTTACTAGGATTTGGGCATAAGAATTTTCAATTGATTGGGGGACATGTAGAAGAGGGAGAAACCTTTGAGGATGCTTTAGTACGTGAAGTTGAAGAAGAGACAGGAATTGAAATTGAAAAGAAAGTAAGACAGCCTTTTTTAGTTATTAAATATTATTGTAGAGATTATCCTGAACAAGGACAGAATACAAAATACATTGCTAATTATTATGAAGTGGATACCGTTTTTGAACCAAACTATCAAAAAATTAACTTAACTGACAATGAGAAAGAGGGAATGTTTGAATTAAAATATCTCTCTAAAAGAACAATTTTAAAAGAACTCGAAGAGAATGTAGATTTTTGTTCTAATTCCAATGTGGTTTTAGATACAATAGAAGTAATTAAAGAATACTTAAAGAATCATAAATAGTAAAATTTTCCGGATTATGATATGATATAAAAGAGGAGAAATTTATGAAAAAGCAAGACTTAGAAAAAATTTTAGTTCAATATGGTAAAGAGTTTGATATACCACTTACTACTTTGACTGGTGGAGATGTAATTCGTGCAGCGGAGCGTAGTTCTATGGTGAATCTTGAGGTTGATCCGGAATGCTATTCTAAAACAATAATTCAAATCATTTCATTTTATCGTATTAAGTTATTAACAGAACAAAAGGTTATAACTCCTGCAGAGGAAAATAAATTAATTCGCATTTATCAAAAATATTTGAAATTGGAAAAAGAAACGGAAGAAATGTCTTTAGATCAACTAATGAATAACAATACTTTTTATTCCAATCAAATTTCAAAGAAGGAAAGTGAAATGGAAGGAATAAAACTTCTTTTAAATCAATATCATATTTTAGATTCAATTAATTTTATAGATATGGTTAAAACAGATTTTTTATTAAAAATATATCACGAAGAAGTGAAAAAAAGTTCTAAAGTTTATGAGAGTGCTATTCAACGAGAAGATGATGATATCGATAGAGCTATTCTTTCATTAGATAAACATGTAAAGCAAAAAAAATAATCGGTATTGTATTACCGATTATTTTAAACTGTTGACAAAGTAATTTTTCAACAGTCGGAGGAGAGTTATGATACTCTCCTTTATTTTTTGAATTTTTGATATCCTTTTTCATTAAAACTCTCTTTTATAGAATAAAGCTCATTAATTTGTTGTTGTCTTATGGTAGAGATAGAACTATTTACTTGGAATGAAGTATAACTATCTTGTTCATCTAGATTATCATGATTATTTTCTCTTTCTTTTTCGATTTCTAAAATAGTCTTTTTTATTTCTTCTAGGCACTGAAAGTCATCAATCATGTTATTGCATTTCTCTTCTGTTTCGAATTTTATTCTTCGTATATCAGTGTTAATCCGTTTTGTTTTTATAACAGTTATTACTATTGTTACAGAAGAGATATAATCGAAAATTGATTGTTTTAAATTTGAACTAATCACTGTAGTTAAGATTGATAGTATTAGTAGTAGTAATTTGATTTTAGTATCGGTAGCAATTCTTTTTTTCAACATGAGTACTTCTTGCTCCAATTTTTCTCGTTTTTCTAAAAAGAAAGTAGCATCTCTATTAAACTTTTCTTTATTATGGAGATTTGAGACAGATGATAGTTCCATTATTAATTCAGCAACCCATATCTTCATATTTTTTATTATTTCTATATATTTTTTCATATAATAACTCCTTTTTATAGAATTATAGTTTATAGTAATTGTTATGATTTGTCAAAGAAAATTAAGTTTAGTTTAAATTAAAAACTACGATATACAATTATTGTTATCTATAATTTGACAGTATGGTAGAAAAATGTTAGCATACATTCAAAGTTGGAAAATGGTGGAATATATATGAAAAATTATAAGCAGAATAATCAGAATGCTCCAATAAAAACAAATAAAGAGAGTGGTCAAAAGTCTATTTTTCGAGTTCCTGCTATGGTAATAGTATCTTTGCCATTGTTCATTGCTATAATGCATCATGAAGCTAAATTGAATGCAAACAATAATTTTGTCAATAAATCGAGAGAGTATTATGTGTTTAGAGGAAAAGATAAGACCACAATATATGATACTTTTGAATATAAAGGTCAATCTGTGGATTATACTAGAGATTTAAAACATATAGGATTATGTAATGGCATTACAGAAGTCAGTGAAATATATAGTGCTATTGATATTAGTAAAGTAGATTTGCTGATTCAAGAACAAACAGCTAATAGAGATGGTATCATAGTTTTCATTGATAATAATGGTGTTGCGAGTTTTTATGAAAATTATCAGTTAGTAGAAAAAATAGATCTGGTATCAAAAAAAGTGATTGATATTACTGAAGAATCTGAAACATTAGTAGCAAATCCTGAAAAGGCACATGAATATTCAAAACAGAAAAAACTAATTAAGTAATTATTACTTAAATATAGTTTGCCAAAAAAGTATTGTAAATAGTAAACACTAATGATTAAAGTTTACTATTTTTATTTTCTCGAAATTATTTTACACAATTGAATTGTTTCATAATTTGACAATAAAATGAAGAAGTGTTAGTATAAGCATCAATTTAGGAAAAGGGGGAAATATTAATGAAAAATATGGATAATTCTGAACAAAATAAAACATTAAAAAAATATACTTTTTTACAACAATTGAAATTAGCAACTTATTTATTGATAACTCCAATTTTAACTACTAGTGTTCTTACTGGATGCAGTTCATCTACTAGTGATACAAAAACAGAAGATATTAAAAAAAAGGATACTACTTTTAGCGATTATTATTATGCGGTATATAGAAAAGAAACTCAAACAATAATATATGAAACGGTTACCGACAATGATTGGTATGTAACGAGATATGATGGTAAATCCTTAAAAGCTACAAGGGGCTTTGAAAATCTCTATGATATATATAGGGATGATCGGATAAGCAAAAAGGATTTGCTATTTCGAGAACAAACTGAAAATATGATAATGGTAGTTTTTATAGATTTTAATGGAGTTGCAAGTTTCTATCAAAATTATCAATTGATTCAAAAAATTGATTTAGTATCTAAAAATGCTTTGGATATATCAAATGAAAAGGAAACTTTAGTTGGTAATGAAGATAAATTAGTAGATTTTTCAGGACAAAAAAGATTAGTAAAATAGTTGTTATTTTACACAATGTTTGCCAAAAGAGTATAAAAAACTCTTTTTTTCTTTAATTTCTTCTTTAAATCGGTCTTTTAAAGAAAGTTTGTGTTATAATTACAATAGATAAGACTATTGTATATTCCGACATCTTTTTATAAATAATTATTAAAATTATCCATTAAATGAATTTATGTATTAATTATATTTACCATATGAATTTTATATGGAATGGTAAAATTTGACAAAATAAAAATTATGTGTATAATACAGGCCATAAAAGGGGATGAACTATATGATTAGGAATCTTACTATTAATGAATGGAAATTAAGAAAAGTCTATTTATCAAAAATTGCCAAAGGTGAAATATATGGACCAATGGTTGGTAAATTGAGTGTTGATATGCCATGGTTAAAATACTATTCTGAAAAACAGATTATGGCAGAGACTCCTGAAATGACCATTTATGAGTATATAAAAAAAGATGTTGATAATTATCCTGATATTACTGCTCTTGAATATTTCGGTAAGAAAATCACGTTTCAACAATTAATAGAAAAAATAGATGATTGTGCTAAAAGTATGATTAAGAATGGTATTAAATCTGAAAGCATTGTAACTATTTGTATGGGCAACACTCCAGAGGCTGTTATTGCTTTTTATGCTTTAAATAAAATTGGTGCAGTCGCACATATGATTCATCCATTTTCTGCAGAAGATGAAATTAAATCATTTGTTATTGAAACTAATTCTCAATATATTTTTACTATTGATTCATCATATAATAAATTTAAAAATATTCAAAATGAGGCTAACATTAAAGAAATTGTTGTTATTTCTCCAAAAGATTCAATGCCACTGCTTAAAAAAATGGCTTATACCTTATTTTTAGAAAAGAGTAAAGTTTCTTTAAATGATAAATCAAAAACTTGGAATAACTTTGTTCAACAAGGAAAAGATGTTTCATTTGTTGAAGATGATAAAGGAACAAATAAAAAAGATAAAGTAGCAGTTATTTTAAGAACCGGTGGTACGACAGGAACACCCAAAGGTGCTATGATAACAAATCATAATTTTAATAGTATGGTAGATCAATTTAAACAATCAGAAGACAATTTTTCAGTGGGAGATAAAATGCTTACAATCATGCCAGTATTTCATGGTTTTGGATTGTGTAGTTCTATACATTTACCTTTGTCACTTGGTGTTACCTCTGTTTTAATTCCAAAGGTTGATATAAAAAATTTTCATAAATTATTTAAAAAAGTTAAACCAAATCATTTGTTAGGAGTTCCTACATTATTTCAAGGAATAATTAATAATAAGAAAATGAAAAATATCGATATGTCTTGTTTAAAATATGCTGTTTCTGGTGGAGATATGCTTAAAGACCAGTTTGAAGAGAAAGTTAATTCTTTTTTTGCAACGCATAACTCTAAAGCTAAATTATGTAAAGGGTATGGTCTTGCTGAAGCGGTAGCTGGAGTAACGTTTGCTTCAAAGGATTATAATGCACAATCTTCTATTGGCATTCCAATGGTGAATACTAACATTAAAATAGTTTCAATTGATACAAAAGAGGAACTAACAGAAGGCGAAGTTGGGGAAATTTGTGTTTCTGGAGAGACTGTAATGAAAGGATACTATAACAAACCAGAAGAGACTGATCGCACAATTAGAGAAAATTGGTTACATACAGGTGATTTAGGATATTATAAAGATGGTCAATTTTACTTTTCTTCTAGAAAAGGGGACATGATTGTAGTTAGTGGTATAAATGTTTATCCGATTGAAATTGAAAAAATTATTGAAAGTCATCCTGCAGTCTCTATTTGTGCAGTAATTGGAGTTTCCCATCCATATAAAATGGAGATTCCTAAAGCCTATATAGTTTTAAAAGAGGGATTTGTTGCTAACGATGAAATTAAACAAGAACTAAAACGCTTATGTGAAAAGAAATTAAATAAGTATGCAATTCCTTATGATTTTGAAATTTTAAAAGAGTTACCACAATCTTTACTAGGTAAAGTTAGCCATAATAGGCTTAAAGAAGAGTTAGGCCGCATTAATAATAGAGAGAAACTTTCACAAGATGTTACCGATGAAAAATCGCAATCTAAAGTTAAAATGAAATTTTTAGCATAAATACTATAAAAGAGGGGGAAATGATATTATGAATAAAAGTATTAAGAATGTTGGAGTAGATTTTGATGGTGTTTTAAAAGATATCTATGGATTTCAATTAAAGCAGGGAAAACAATATTTTGGAGAGGATGCAGTTGTAAACGAAAAGGGATTTGAAATAAAAGATATGTTCGCTTGTACAAAGAAGCAACAAGGCAAATTTTGGCTTAAAAATATTTTAAAATATGAGAAGTTACCTTTAGACGAAGATGTTATTGAATATATAAATCAACAATATGATGAAGGCAAGAAAATATATATTATAACAGGGCATGCACATACAACTGAAAAAAGTTTGTTGGGATATATATTTAGAAAACTATTAGAAAATAGTCTGAAAGAATATGGTGTTAAATATCATGAGATTAAGTATGTTTCAGAGTCTAATAATGCATCTGAAAAATTAGAAGTTTGTAAAAGTCTTAACATTGATATAATGATAGAAGATAAAAAAGAAAATATTGAAGAAATTAGTAGTTTCTGCCCAGTGATTGGTAAAAAGAATCCAACAAATGAAGATGTAAAATATAATAGCAATATTTATATGGCGAATAATGGTCAAGAGATGTCTGATTTTACTAGTAAAATTGAACTATTAAGACAGGAGACATCTTTATCACAAGATAATTCTTCTAATGAGGACAATTTAAATAAAGAAGTAAAGAATGTGGATTACATTCCGTTCAAAAGAGATCAATTTAAAATTCAATATGGTATTGTAAGGGCAATTGGAAGTCCATGTTTTCAAAATTATTATAATCCAACGATTATTGATAGAGAATTTATACCGAAGGATGGACCAGTCATTTTATGTGGAAATCATTTACACGTATTAGATCAATTTCCTGTTATTTGTTCAACAAAAAGAACAACGCATTGGATGGCTAAAAAAGAATACTTTGATGGTAAACTTGGATCCTTTTTTAGACATACTGGAGCAATCAGTGTGGATAGATTTGGAGATCCAAGTCAGTCAAAATTAGTAGCAGAAAATTATTTAGATGTTGGGAGTGCAGTAGGGCTATTTGCAGAAGGAACTAGAAATCATTTGAAGAGAGAGTATATAGAACAATTGCACAAATTTATAACAAGTGAACTTCATTTTAATATTTTAAAAGAACAGTTTATTGAAAACATTACAAGTCAATCTTTATTATTATCACAAGTTCAAGTTTTACAACAATTATTAAAAAGCAACAGAGTAGATGAATATACATTTCTTGAATTATTATTAAATTCTAAGGGAGATTGTTTAATAAAATTATTAATTAATGGTACTCTTACAGAAGAAGAATATTATGATTCACTGTTATTGCCATTTAAACATGGAGCAGTATCAATGTCAAAAAAAAAGAATTCCTTAATTGTTCCATTTGCAGTAACCGGTAGTTATGAGAAAAATAGTAAGGATTTAACTGTTAGATATGATGAACCGATTGATACTAGTAAATTGTCTTTTGAAGAAGCGGAATTACAATTAAGAACAAAAATCTTAAGTTTAGTTAAACAGAATAGAAATATGCATTAATATATAGTGCACAATACTCGTTAACTTATAAAATCATCAATATTATAAGAATTATCGTTTGATAGTTCTTTTTTTTATGTTATACTATTAATAGTAAAGAATGGAGATGTTGGTATGTTTAGTAGTGTATATTTTCAAATTTGTAGTTTGTTTTATATTGTTTTACTTATCTGTGTTTTTTTCTTTAAAAAAAGATTAAATTTGTTAGAAAATAAAATTTATAGAATTTTGATGATTACAAATGCATTTGGCTTGATTTTAGATATATCCAGTATTTTTACTATTATTCATATGGAACAATATCCAATATTAAATTTTATTGTTACTAAATTATATTTGTTATATTTATTGACATGGATATTTACTATTACAATTTATATTTTTATAATATCAAAGAAAAAAGAAAATTATGATGTGAATGAATCAGTATTGAAATATTTATCTAAGCATATTATTTTTGTGATATTATATTTGATTGTTTTGATTTTAATTATGGTGCTTCCGCTATATTATTTTCATGAAAATAATATAGTATATTCCTATGGTCCTAGCTCGAACGTATTGTATTTGGTTAGTGGTTTATGTATTCTTTCTTGGATTATTGTTATGGTAAGAAATTTTCAAAATATTAAAAGAATAAAATGTGTTCCTATTTTTGCTTACATGATTATAGGAATAATAGTTATTGCGATTCAAAAGATTAATCCCGGAATTTTATTAATGACATCTATGGAAACCTTTATCACTTTTTTAATGTATTTTACAATTGAAAATCCAGATATGAAAATGCTTTCAGAATTAGAATTAGCAAAAGAACATGCAGAAAAAGCCAATCGTGCTAAATCAGAGTTCCTATCTAGTATGTCTCATGAAATACGTACCCCATTAAATGCTATTGTAGGATTTTCAGAATGTATTAAAACGGAAGCCTCTATGCAGGCTGTACGCAAAGATGCGGAAGATATTATAATGGCTTCGCAAAATTTGCTGGAAATTGTTAATGGTATTCTAGATATTTCAAAGATTGAAGCAAACAAAATGGAAATTGTTAACATGAAATATGAGTTACTTCCTAATTTAGAAAATCTTTCAAAATTAATTGGACCTAGACTTGCAGAGAAACCAATTGAGTTTATTACGTCTTTTGCTCCTGATATTCCGGCAGTTATGTATGGGGATTTGGGTAAAATTAAACAAATCATCACCAATATATTAACTAATGCAGTAAAATATACCGAAAAGGGAAAAATTATTTTTTCTGTAAATTGTATCAATGAAAATGATGAGTGCTCTCTTGTTATCTCGATTGAAGATACAGGACGTGGTATCAAACCTGAAAAAATTGATAGTCTTTTTACAAAGTTTAATCGTTTAGATGAGGATCGAAATACAACGTTAGAGGGTACTGGATTAGGATTGGCTATTACAAAATCTTTAGCAGAAATGATGGGTGGTAAGATTGTTGTCCAAAGTGTCTATGGACAAGGCTCTAAATTTACCGTTTATCTAAAACAAAAGATTCTTCAATTACATGGTGGAGAAGAATTAAGAACCATAACTGATGAGGAAGAAAATTTAAAATTTTCAAGTTCAAGAGTCTTAATAGTAGATGATAATAAACTTAACTTAAAAGTAGCTGATAAGATTTTAAAACGTTATGAATTGAATACTGTTCTAGTAGACAGTGGAATTGAAGCAATTGAGCGAATTAAAAGAAATGAACGCTATGATTTGATTTTGATGGATGATATGATGCCTATCATGAAAGGTGTTGAAGCATTACAACGGTTAAAAGAAATTAATGGCTTTAATATTCCCGTTATTGCACTAACGGCTAATGCTATTACAGGTATGAGAGAACATTATATGAAAGCAGGCTTTGAGGATTATTTAGCAAAACCAATTGAAAAAGAAGAATTAATTAAAGTGCTAAAGAAATATTTAAAACCAACTTCTAGTGCAGAGGATGCAAAAAATGTCGAGATTAATTTTTCCGATTACTCTGGTCATAAGGTTTTAGTGGTAGATGATAACAAAATTAATATCAAGATTGCTTCTAATTTTTTACAACCATATAACTTTATCATCGAAGAAGTTTTAAGTGGGGAGGCGAGTATTGAAAAAATAGAATCTGGATCTAATTATGACCTAATATTCATGGATGATATGATGCCTGTAACAACTGGTACAGAAACAATGCATAAGTTAAAAGATATAGGAATAAAAACACCAATTATTGCTTTAACAGCAAATGCCATTGCTGGATCAAGAGAAAAATACTTAGGAGAAGGTTTTGATGAATACATTTCTAAACCAATCGACAAGTTTGAACTTGATCGTATTATTCATTTATTCTTGGATAAAAATGTAGATACCAATCAAACAGTAACAAAAGAAGAGCCAAGCAAAACTGTAAAAGAATCTACAACAGGATTTGTAACTCCAATTACTGTAGTTACGAAGGGGAATGTAGATTATTTAAAAGAAAATGGAATTGATATCAGACAAGGTATACAAATTCTGGGTGATATTAATATGTACAATGATACTTTAAAAGAATTTTTAGCAGCGATTGATATGAGAATTGCTAAGTTAACATCATTTAGAAAAACTGGTGATATGGCCAACTATGCAATCGAGGTACATGCATTAAAGAGTGATGCTAAATATTTAGGCTTTAAAACTTTAGCAGAAACAGCGTTTAATCATGAAATTGCAAGTAAAGAAAATGACATTGAATATATCAAACAAAATTATCATGTATTGATGCAAGAAGTAAATAACGTATTAGAAATTGTTACAAGATATATTTAGTTGTATAAAGAGGACTTTTATGTCCTTTTTTTATTAAAATAAATACCAATTTTTATCACCTTTTCTTGCCAAACTAGGAATTTTGATATATTATCAGAAACAAATTTCTAAGGGGAGAATTATGGTTGATATATTATTTATTACTTTATTTATAATTTTGGTAAATATTATACATTTTAATCATATAGAAAGTGTTGTTACAGAAATTCTTTATGAGTACCATGAATTGACATTTGCTTTAAATATAAGAGAGAATACTTATTCATTAAATTATTTTACACAATATTTACCAAAAGAGTATAAAAACTCTTTTTTTCTTTAATTTTTTCTTTAAACTAGTCTTTTAAAGAAAGTTTGTGTTATAATTACAATAGATAAGACTATTATAAATTTTAGCTTCTTCTTATAACAAATACTTGTTAAAAGTGTTCACCAAACCCATCGAAAGAGTTTATGAAGTTCTTTACTTTTTTATATAAATCAATTATTTTTAAGACTTTTTAGAAAAATAATGGTAAAATTTGACAAAATAAAATTTATGTGTATAATACAAGCCATAAAAGAGGGGGAAGATTATGAATATTGTTTTTGATATTGATGATACAATTATTGATGAAACTGGGTTTATTTTAAAAGAAGCCCCAGCATATTTAAAAAAGAAATATGGAATGGATGCGAAAGTTGTAAATCCAAATGGTAAAAATGTCGCAGAAATTTTTGGACTATATGAATTTTTTAAGTCAAAGGATAGTACTCTTAGTGAAGAAGAATTAACTTTAAAATGTAAAAAAGCAATTGCTTCATATAATGCTAAAATGTTTCTCAAATATAATTTTCAACCTTTACGTCCTGATGCGACAAACATTATAAATGATTTAACTAGTAGAGGATATAAAATAACATTTGTCTCTTTACGTGGTATTAAAACTAAAGAGGAAGAGACAATAAAAGATGTTTTTCTGAGAAAAGTAGCTGTTCCTTTACTTACAAAGCTACAATTAAAACTAAATGATATTAAATACAAACAACTGGTTTTAGTAGAAAAGGTAGAGGATAAAAAACAAATAATTGCAGATTTAAAACCGTCTTTTGTTTTTGAAGATACTATAGAGGTAATAAACGATTTAAGTGATATTGATACAATCCCTGTTTGTGTAGAGACACTGCATAATGTTTTAGAAGAATTTGAAAATGAAAGAGTAGTTAGAGTTCCTTTTACACACGAATCTGTAATGGCAGTTGTTAATAATGCTGAGAAGAATAAGCTTGTAAAGAAACCAAAAAGAGAATTAACCCAAAAAGAAAAAAACAAACGTAAAATTAAAAGTTTAAAAATGTATCAAAAATTTTATACAGAAAATTTCTATAAATTAATTCGGGTTAGTGCGAAAATATATTCAAAAGTATATGATTTAAATCCTTTGATTATTGGTGAAGAAAATATTCCAAAAGAAAAAGGACCGGATGTGTTTGTAAGTAATCATAGAAATATAAAGGATCCACTAATAACTATGGCTCTGCTAAAACATCCAACACATTTTGCTGCATTAAAAAGAATGTTTGAAAATAATGAGAATATATTTGGTACAGTAGGAAATAATCTTGGAACTTATGCTACTACTTTCTTAGTAAAATCAGCAGGAGCACTTCCTATTGCACGACCAGAAGACACTGATTATATGATAACTAATCTTCAAACTTTTAAATATATAAATGATTATTTGGCAGCAGGATCTGCAACTGCTATTTACCCAGAAGGAACCATTAATCGAAAACCAGATGAAAATGGAAATATATTACCTTTGAAATCAAATCAAGCTTTTAAAATTGCTGAAGATGGAAAAGGTGTTGTTCGTCCAATCGCTATGGTATGGGTACCAAAAGAAGTTGATATTCCAAATAGAGTTATCATTGCCTTTTTAAAACCTATTTATACAGAAGGATTAAAAGCAAGTGAAATTGCTCAACGTTGGACTACTTCTGTTAATAATGCGATTAACGGAATTAATACTATAATAGAAGAATTAGTAAAGATTAATACAAAGAAAGATGATGCTGAAAGTGTTAATAAAGTAAAGGTTTTATCACAAAATATAAGATCTTTATAAAAAACTCTATCATATTCTAGTTTGCTAATAAGAATCATTAATGATTCTTATTTTTTTTATTTATGCTACACAATTATAAATATACATGTTATACTTATTAGTAAGGTAGGGATGTTATGAATGCAAATGTATTATTAATGGTTGCAAGTTTGTGTTATCTTATACTAATTGCTATTTTATATTTTTCAAAAAAGAAAATTGTTTCATTTGAAACCACAATCTATAAATATATTCTCCTTTTTGCTATATTTGGTGTAGTAATGGATTTGATAGGAGTTTATGCAAGTTTGTATATTGATGATTCAAGTATTGTTAGATGGTTTGTGCTAAAGCTTTACTATACGTATTTATTGACTATTATATATCTATTGTCAACGTATATGTTTATTTCAGAGAATTCTTCAAAATTATCATTAATTGGCAAACGGAAACTAATGTGTTTCTCTATAATGTATATTATTGCTACCGTAGTAAACTACATTTTACCTGTTTATTATTACAAACAGGATAATATTATATATGCATACGGTGCTAATACAAATTTTTTGTATTTAGTTGCTGGAATTGTAATTCTAATTTGGATATCCTATCTCATTAGAGATGTAAAAAAAATGAAAAAGAAAAAGAATATTCCAATCGTTACATTTATTACTATGGTAGCTCCGATTATTTATCTACAAATGACTAATCCGGAATATTTATTAATGTCACCACTAATAAGTTTTATTGTTGTACTGATGTATCATACCATAGAAAATCCGGACATGAAAATGCTTTCAGAATTAGAGCTTGCAAAAGAACATGCAGAGAAGGCAAATCGTGCAAAATCAGAGTTCCTATCTAGTATGTCCCACGAGATTCGTACTCCATTAAATGCAATTGTGGGATTCTCGGAATGCATTAAAACAGAAACTTCGATGGAAGCAATCCAAAAGGATGCAGCCGATATTATCATGGCTTCGCAAAATTTGTTGGAAATTGTCAATGGTATTCTAGATATTTCAAAGATTGAAGCAAATAAAATGGAAATCGTTAATATGAAATATGAATTACGCCCTAATTTAGAGAATCTTTCAAAACTAATTGGACCGAGACTCGCAGAAAAACCAATTGAATTTATTACCTCTTTTGCTCCTGATATTCCAGCTGTTATGTATGGAGATCTGGGAAAAATTAAACAAATTATAACGAATATATTAACCAATGCCGTCAAATATACTGAAAAAGGGAAAATTATTTTTACTGTAAACTGTATTAATGAGAATGATGAATGTTCTCTTGTTATCTCGATTGAAGATACCGGTCGAGGAATTAAGCCAGAAAAAATTGATAGCTTATTTACGAAGTTTAACCGATTAGATGAGGATAAAAATACAACGTTAGAAGGAACTGGCCTTGGTCTTGCCATTACCAAGTCACTTGCTGAAATGATGGGTGGAAAGATAGTTGTACAAAGTGTATATGGTGAAGGGTCTAAATTTACCATTTATCTGAAACAGAAAATTCTTCAATTGCATGGTGGAGAAGAATTAAGAGTCATAAATGAAGAGGAAGAAAATTTAAAATTTTCTAATTCAAGAGTTTTAATAGTTGATGATAATAAATTAAATTTAAAAGTTGCTGATAAGATTTTAAAACGTTATGAACTAAATACTGTTTTAGTAGACAGTGGTGTTGAAGCAATTGAACGAATCAAGAAACATGAACATTATGATCTCATTTTGATGGATGATATGATGCCTGTTATGAAAGGTGTTGAAGCATTAAAACATTTAAAGGAGATTGACGGTTTTAGTATTCCGGTTATTGCTTTAACCGCTAATGCTATCACGGGTATGAGAGAACATTACATGAAGGAAGGTTTTGAGGATTACTTGGCAAAGCCGATTGAAAAAGAAGAATTGATCAAAGTTTTGACAAAATATTTAAAACCAACAATATCAAAAGAGAATACAATTTGTTTTTCAAATTATGCAAGAAAAAGAGTCTTAATCGTCGATGATAATAGGATTAATATTAAAATTGCTTCTAAGTTTTTACAACCATATAACTTTACGATTGAAGAAGTTTTAAGTGGTGAGTCAAGTATTGAAAAAATAGAATCTGGATCTAATTATGACCTAATATTTATGGATGATATGATGCCAGTAACAACAGGTACGGAAACAATGCATAAATTAAAAGATATGGGAATTAAAACACCAATTATTGCTTTGACAGCAAATGCGATTGCTGGATCAAGAGAAAAATACTTAGGGGAGGGGTTTGATGAATATATTTCTAAACCAATCGATAAGTTTGAACTTGATCGCATTATTCATCTATTCTTAGATAAAAATGTAGATACCAATCAAACAGTGAACAAAGAAGAGGCTAGCAATACTGCAAAAGAGCCTACAACAGAATTTGTAACCCCAGTTACTGTAGTTACGAAGGGGAATATTGATTACTTAAAAGAAAACGGAATTGATGTTGCGCAAGGAATTCAGATTTTAGGAGATATCAATATGTATAATGATACCTTGAAAGATTTCTTAGATGCAATCGATATGAGAATTGCCAAATTAACTTCATTTAAGAAAACTGGTGATATGGCAAACTATGCAATTGAGGTACACGCCTTAAAGAGTGATTCTAAATATTTAGGATTTAAAACTTTAGCAGAAACTGCATTCAATCATGAGATTGCAAGTAAAGAAAATGATAATGAATATATCAAGCAAAACTATAATGTATTGATGCAAGAAGTAAATAAGATATTAGAAATTGTTACAAGATATATATAAATAGGGGTATTAATTAATACTCTTTTTTTAAGGGAATATAATACAACGTAGTAAATAATTTTCTAATTATATGTAAATTTAATGTATATAAGGGTTGGATAAACGTTTTCTCTTTGTTACAATTAAAATTAGGTTTAGTAGTTTATTTAAATATACTACAATTGAAAGTGAGGTGAATCGAGATATTATTCTCGATTAAGTATGGATTTAGTAATAGGAATTATAATTGTAATGTTCTTATTTATGATATTTAGTTATATCATATTGAATAAATTATATAATATAGCTATTAATTCTAGAACTGACAAATCATTTGTATTAGATGCTAATAAAAATCAATCTTCAGATTCTATTTCCAGAAATCATGATGAAGAGATTCAGTGGTTTAAGAAATACCCCAAAACGGAGGTATATATAGAATCCTTTGACTACTTAAAATTACATGCATATAGAATGGAATGCGATAGCAAGAGTTCAAACTGGGTTATTGTATCACATGGATATTTTGGCAATGTAGAACAACTTAGTCATGTTATCAAAAATTTTATAGAAAATGATTTTAACGTGTTAGCAATTGAAGCAAGAGGACATGGAAAAAGTTCGGGAGATTATATTGGACTGGGTTGGTATGATAGAATTGATATTTTAAATTGGATTAAATATTTAAATGATCATATTGATAATTCAAATATTGTCTTATATGGAATCTCAATGGGGGCAGCCTCAACAATGATGGCATCTGGAGAAGAATTACCTAAGAATGTAAGGTGTATTATTGCTGATTGTGGTTATACTTCCGCATATGAAGAATTTTCTTATCAAGTAAAGAAGTTATATAAATTACCACCTTTTCCAATATTAAATATTTTTGATGTTTTTGTGAAATTAAAGACAGGATATTCTCTGAAAGACGTAAATGTTATCAAGCAATTAAATAAGAATCAAACACCAATTTTATTTATTCAGGGAGATCAAGATACTTTTGTTCCATCTTATATGATTGAGAAATTATATGATTCTACTTTAGTATATAAGAAAAAATTAATTGTAAAAAATGCTGAGCATGCCGAATCTTATTATAAAAATCCAGTTTTATATTGGGATACAGTATATAGTTTTATTAATGAACAAATAAATGACAAGGTAAAATCGTTTGAATTATCTAAAAAAGAAAGTAATTAATTAGTTGTAAAGTATTTATACAGGTATAAATTAACTGTCTAGAAAAAGTTGGCGAAACTTTTTCTTTTTGTTATAATAAGAAAGGTGATATGATGTACTTTGAATGGAATAACCAAAAATATCCAATAATAATCACAAGAAAACGTAATAAGAACACTTATCTACGTGTCAAAGAAGATCGTTCTATTTCGGTTACAACACCTTATTTTGTAACGAAAAAACAAATAGAGGAAATGATATATCAAAATCAAAGTACGATTATTAGAATGTTAGAACGTTCAAATAAAAGGACTGTTGAGCAACAAACTTTTTCTTATTTAGGTAAAAAATATGATATAATAGTACAGGAAGGATCAACATTTGAGATAAATGAAGATGTAATTATTACTCCTGATTTGAAATACCTAGAAAAATGGTATTTAAAAGAGATGAAAAAACTCTACCATAGTAGAGTCGATTATTGGTATTATGAATTTGATGAGACAATACCATATCCAATACTAAAAATTCGAAAAATGAAAACGAGATGGGGAGTTTGCAATCGTAAAAATAATAGTGTTACATTGAATAGTGAATTGTTTCGCTTTGATCTATCTAAGATTGATTATGTAATTATTCATGAATTATCACATTTTATTGAGTTTAACCATTCTCCAGAATTTTGGGAGATTGTTCATAGATATTGTCCAAATTATAAGAAAATCCGTAAGGAAATGAAAGAGTAAGGGTGAGCATTGTGAGAAAAATTGGAATTTTATTTTTAGGAATCAGTGTGGTTTTATTATCTTTTGTATCGATGCCTACTGCATCAGCACAAACACTAGGTGATTTGAGGAAAGAATTAGAACAACAAGAAGCTGATTTGAATAAAAATAAAGAGGAACAACAATTAACACAGGAAGAAATGAATGCTACTAACGCAGCAGTACAGCAAATTCAAACGGATATTCAAAATATTTTTACTGATATAAAAAATACCGAGGAATCGATTGTAAAATTAAATGAGGATATTGAAACAAAAAAGAAGCAAATGAAAGAGATTGTAAACTTTGTACAAGTATCTAATGGAGAATCTGCTTATCTTGAGTATGCTTTTGGTGCAAAAGATTTTACAGATTTTATTTATCGTATTGCAGTAAGTGAGCAATTAACAAAATATAATGAAAAATTAATTGATCAATACAATGCAATGATAAAAGAAAACGAACAAAAAAAGATTGACTTACAAAATAAGAATAAAGAGCTATCAGTTAAGCAAGCTGAGCTAGCAAAAAAATATGAATCGCTAAAATCTGTTATGAGCGAAAAAAAAGATGTTCAAGTAGACATCGAAGAACAAATTAAATATCAAAAAGAATTGATTAAGCTATATAAAGATAAGGGTTGTGGCGAAAACGATGATATTAAAACCTGTGGTAGGAATTATCTTCCAAAGGACACTTCTTTCTTAAGACCGATTATTGCTGGTAAAGTATCTAGTGAATTTGGCTATCGTGGAACAGTTGGTGGAATTGCAAACCCGGCAACATTTCATGATGGAATCGATTTTACTGCTGGTTCATCAACAACAACACCTGTATATTCTATCGCAAACGGAATGGTTTCAGGAATTTTGAATCCAACCTCTACTGGATGTGGTGGAAAAATGGTTATGGTTCATCATAATATCAACGGTACTACTTATACAAGTATGTATGCTCATTTACTTAGTATCAATGTCTCTGTCGGACAATTGGTTACGAAAGATAGTGTAATAGGGATCCAAGGTGGAGGTCCTGAGACTTGGGGTTGGGATGCTTGTTCCACTGGGTATCATGTCCATTTATCAATCGCATCAGGACTTTATGGAAGTGATTATACGGCATGGTCAACATTTACTGCTAAAATGTTCAATCCGAGAAATGTTGTCAATGCTCCTTCAGCTGGAGTTCGCTTTGATAATCGTTATGAAAAATTTTAAAAGAGATCATTAGATCTCTTTTTTTTATGGCACACGTAATACTTGCCCAATTGATAATGAGTTATTTGTTAAACCATTTAATGCTTTTAAATTATCTACAGTAGTGTTATATCGATTGGCAATACTCCATAAACTGTCTCCAGACCTTACCGTATAGGTAGAACCTGTAGGTGCAGAGCTACTAGGAACTCTTAGTATTTGCCCAACTGACAGTGAATTTCCACTTAAACCATTTAATGCTTTTAAGTTATCTACGGTAGTATTGTATCGATTGGCGATACTCCATAGACTGTCTCCAGATTTTACCGTATAGGTCGAACCTGTAGGAGTGGGTTCTGTTCCAGTCGAACTAGGAACTTTTAATACTTGCCCAGCTGACAGTGAACTACCGCTTAAACCATTTAACGCTTTTAAATTATCTACAGTTGTATTGTATTGATTAGCGATACTCCATAAACTATCCCCAGACTTTACTGTATAAGTAGAGCCAGTACTTGGTGTTTCTGCAGTTGTTGGTAATTGTAAAATTTGTCCTATATATAATTGTTCTGTTTTTAAATTATTCAATGTTTTAATCGCATTTACTGTAGTATTATACCTATTGGCAATGCTCCATAAACTATCCCCAGATTTTACCGTATAGGTCGAACCTGTCTCAGATGTTCCAGAACTTGGAAGCTCCAGTACTTGCCCAACTGTAAGATTGTTACTAGTTAATCCATTTAATGTTCTAAGAATATCAACCGTGGTATTATATTTGTTCGCAATACTCCATAAACTATCCCCACTTTTTACAATATAAGTAGTTCCACTTCCTGGAGTAGGGTTGATTGTACCACCAGCTTTGGTGGTAATTACAGCATTAACAACAGCGTCTACATAGCGTTTATAATTATTTTGGATTCTAGCTAAATCCTGTGGATTATCAATAAAACCATATTCTACAATTACTGGTTGTGTTACTCCAGTATTTCTATGAATAAAATAGTAATCCTTTGAAGTATCACTCGGCAATCTTCGTTGGTAATACTTTCTTACAACTTGCCCCTCATTGCCGAGCGCCTGTAAAATATTTTTTGCTAAAGTATCATTATTGCGAAGAGCATAAATCACCTCAGCGCCTTCAGCACCTGTAATATCGGATCCAGCTGCATTAATATGATTGGAAATAACAACGACACTTGGTTTATTTCCATAAGCATCTAGAATTCTTTGTACTCGCTCCGTAGGAGAAATAGTTTCATCAGTAGAACGAATTAAAGTAACAGGAACCCCACGCTTTTGAAATTGCTCATACATATAACGGGAAATTTCTAAATTAAGATCTTTTTCTTTTACAACATTTGCTGTAGCCCCAGCATCTTCACCACCATGTCCGGCATCAATTACTACTTGAAAATCGTACATATTTATCCTCCTCTAACATAATGTATGTAAAAAAGGAGTGGGGGTTCATCCTACTCATTCTTTTTCTTATTATATTAAGTTGTTTTTTTCAAAATTTATTCATCTTTTCTTATTCGGGAATATTTTTTACTAAATCAAATCGATATCCTAGATCTTTCATATATTTTATAAAGTCATCAATTGCGTCATAGTTTCCTTTATTAGTTGGGTGCATTAAATAAATTACGCCATTATAGTATCGTTCCTTCATATAAGAAAGGGCAGTTTCTTTTGATAAAGTCCCATTAAAATCTACATAAGATGCGCTCCAAAAATATGTTTTATAGCCCATATCCTTCATGATTTGAAGACTTCTGTAACTCCATTCACCTTTTGGTTCACGGTAAACCTTATCCATTTCTTTTCCAGTGATTTCATAGAAAGCTTTTTCTACTGATGTAATTTCATTAACATATTTTTCAAAATTAACTTTGGTTGCTAGTGTTGGCATATGTTTATGATTGGCAGTATGATTCCCTACGGAATGACCCGTTTCAACTAATATTTTCATTAGCTCTGGATTATGCACAATAAAACCTTTGCATAAAAAGAATGTTGCTTTCACATTATTTTCATTTAACACATCTACAATTTTACCTAAATAGGTTTCATTTGTCCCCTCGTCGAATGTTAAGTAAATTACTTTTTCATCTGGTCCTTGAAGATAGGCATGATATTTCTTTAGACTTTCTTCCTCTTTATAAATAGAGCGTTCATGATTCTTTTTATTATTCGTTCCCCAAGCTTGGAAGGAGTTATCGATATTATCATAAGAAGACTTATAAGTTGGAGCTTCTGGTAGTATAAGTTTAACAAATCGTTTTTCTTTTATCGTTATATTTCGTGAATTTGTAACAGAATAGATAATTTCATAAGTTCCAGGAGTTTCAGGATTTATCGTATTTTCAATTTTAACCTTACTGGTGATGTTTCCATCTAATTTATCAATTGCTTCAAAACCTGGTTCTTGATAGTCCGTGCCGATTTTTACGGTGATTATCTTATCTCCCTTTAAGGTAAGCATTGGAAACTGTTCATTTGATTTTTTCTTTTGTGTGAAAAATATTAAAATAATTCCAAGGATGATCACTAGGAGAATACCAATCATCCAATACAACTTTTTTTTCATTACAACACCTCATTAGAATATATGAAAGTAGTAAAAAACTTATGTTCTATTTTACTTTATCCTTAAAATCAGCTATAATGATAATAGAAAGTTGGGACGATATGGCTGATTCTAGAACGAAAAAATCAATTTTAAATTCTATGACCTCCATCATTACACAGATTATTTTAGTCGTAATGAATTTTGTTGTAAAAACCATATTTATTCAACAACTTGGAAGTGTCTATTTAGGAGTGAATGGCTTATTTTCAAATATTATCACGATGCTTTCTTTAGCAGATTTAGGAATTGGAATTGCAATTCCTTATAGTCTATATAAACCACTGGCTGAGAAAAATCATAAGAAGATTAATATACTGATGAATTTCTACGCGAAAATATATAATACGATTGGTACGATTGTTCTAGTTTTCGGTCTTTCGTTAATTCCATTTTTGGGATTTTTTATCAAAGGTGGAACAGTAGTTCCTAATATAGAACTATTATATGCCTTGTTTGTGATTCATTCAGCATCCAGTTATTTCTTTGTATATAAAAGATTTTTAATTGAATCCGATCAGAAAGGCTATATTACAACACGAATATCATTCTTCTTTTCGGTTCTTTTAAATATTGTACAAGGTATTATTTTAATTGCTTTTCAAAATTTTATTTTCTACCTTGTATCATCCGTTATTTTAGTAATTATCCAAAATGTCTATATTTCGCATAAAGCAATGAGGCTGTATCCATATTTAAAAAATAAAACAAAAGAAAAAATGGATTCAGAAGATTTAGAAGATATTAAAAAGAATATTTCTGCACTGTTCATTTATAAAATCGGATCTGTTATTACCAACGGTACTGATAACTTAGTTATTTCAAAGTTTATTGGTATCGTTGCGGTTGGTGTTTATTCCAATTACATTATGATTGTAAACTCTGTTAATAATATCGTAATACAGTTATTTAATGCGATTACTTCTAGCATTGGTAATCTAGTAGTAACAACTAATGAGCGAAGAAGTAAAGCAGTTTATGAATGCCTAACATTTTTAAATTTTTGGATCTATGCCCTTTGTTCCATCTTACTTTGTGTTTTATTCAATCCTTTTATTGAAATTTGGATTGGAAAAGACTACTTATTAAGTAATATGGTTGTGTGGCTACTCAGTATCAATTTTTATTTGGTTGGAATGGGAAGTGTCACTAATTCTTTTCGTAATGCCTATGGATTATTCTGGAAGGGAAAATACCGTCCAGTTGCAATGATTATTATTAACTTAGTTGTATCTATCTTATTGGTAAAACCATTAGGAATTACTGGAGTTTTAATCGGAACCATCGTAAGTCGTCTGACAACAGTTGTATGGATGGATCCACATATTGTTTATGAATATGGTTTTAAGAGAAGTAGTACTCGTTATTTTATAAAATATGTTATATTTTTACTTCTATTTTTAGTGGTAAACGGGATTTGCTTCTCCATTGTAAATTTATTGCCATCTGGATTTTTATGGCTTATGGTAAAAGGAATTTTGACATTCTTAATTGTAAATATAATCTATTTTGGTATTTTCCATGATACTGGAGAATTTCATTATTTCTATGATAAATTAATTGGTTTTATCGCTCGTTTTCGACAGAAAAGAAAAGGTATATATGATACCATCTAATTGGTGATCATATGAAAGTAAAATTATTTGATGAGAATCATGAAAAAGATTTAGAAACTGCTATTAATGAATTTTTAAGTGATTTTGAAGGAGAGATTATCGATATCAAATATCAAGTTGCAGTTAGTATTTTTTCAGAGGAGCAAGTATTTTGTTTTTCTGCAATGATTGTTTATACAAAGTAGGTGAGGTATGAAACGCAGTAGTTTTTTTGAGGGTGCTTTTTTTGCAACAACAGGAATTATTATTTGTAAAATTATTGGCGCTCTTTATGTAATTCCTTTTTATGCGATGATTGGTGAACAGGGTGGTGCTCTATATGGTTACGCTTATGCGATTTATGCGGTGTTCATCAGTTTTTCTACGGGTGGGATACCACTTGCTATATCAAAACTAGTAAGTGAATATCGTGCTCTTGGATATCAACATACTAAGGAAAAAGTTTATAAACTAGGAATCATGATGATTGGTCTATTCGGATTCCTTCTATTTTTAATTCTATTTCTTTTCGCTCCTATGATTGCAACCTTGATTTTAGGAAGTGCGAAAGGCGGAAATACAGTAACAGATGTTGCTTTTGCAATTCGAGTTATTTCAACTTCGTTATTGGTTGTTCCGGTACTAGCAGTCGTGCGCGGCTATTTTCAAGGTCATAATCTGATGAGGCAATCTAGTGTTTCTAGTATTCTAGAACAACTTGGAAGAGTTACGGTCATTTTAGTTGGTAGTTATTTTTCGCTTAAAGTTTTTCATCTTTCTATTAGAACAGCAGTTGGTGTTTCTGTTTTTGGAGCAACTATAGGTGCACTAGTTGGATACTTTTATTTGATTGAAAAAAAGCATAAGAAGAAGATATCATCTTACGATGGCCCAATTAATGCAGCTGAAAAAAACTTTACAAATTCCTTTTTAATCCGAAAAATTCTAATCTATGCGCTTCCATTTTTAATCATAGAAGGTGTAAAGGCAGCATTCTCTCTAGTTGATACCTTTACCTTAGTTCAGACTTTAGTAAAACTAAAGTATAGTGCAGTAGACGCAGAACTCATTCAGAGTATAGTAACAACTTGGGGCAGTAAATTGAATATGATTGTTATTTCTATTTCACTTGGCATTACAGTTAGTATCGTTCCACATATTTCTTCTAGTGTAGCTAGAAAAGATAAAGTAGAAGCAAATAAAAAAATCCACCAATCAGTCTTGTCTTTGGCCCTGTTTGTGTTACCACTTGCTTTTGGTCTAAGTTTTTTAAGTACACCAATGTGGACATTGTTTTATGGTAAAAATGAATTAGCAAGTTCTTTGTTTCAATTCTTTATTTTCGCTACTGTATCATTCTCTTTTTTCAGTTTACTAATTAATATTTGTCAAACAATGGATCATACAAAATTAGTAATGAAGGTACTCTTTTATATGTTCTTAGGAAAAGTCATCATGAATGTTCCTTCAATGTATATCTTTTCTTATTTTAATATTCCACCATACTTTGGTCCTTTATTTATCACGATTACTTCAGAGTTGTTAGGAGCTCTCTATTTAATGTTTTATTTACACAAAAATGACTATTCTACGAAACGTACGGTCTATTATTGCATTATGACATTACTATGTAGTCTTATCATGTTTGTAACACTTAAAATTATTGGTAGTTTTCTTCTATATACTGGTGAAAGCAGGTTCCTGTCTTTGATAACAATTTTACTATACGGAGTATTTGGAATGATTCTTTATTTTATTTTAGTTTTAAAAAGTGGAATTTTGAAAGAGTTGTTTGGAAAGGAAAATTTGAAGAAAAAGATGAATCTTTTTACTCGAAATCGATAACCTATAAGTAGATATTATTTATCTACTTTTTTGTTACTTTAAATTGTCGATAATTTAGTATTAGAAAAGTTCTTAATTTGTTTAAACTGACAAAAGAAGACTCATAATAAAGATAAACTGAGAATGAAAGGAGAACGATTATGTTTGGAAATTTCGCAGAGGAAGCAAGATTAATTTTAGTTCGCGCTAAAAAGGAAATGTTTGAGTTAAAACATCCCTATGTTGGTAGTGAACATTTACTTTTAGGTATTTTAAAAGAAGAAAATAGTGTTACGATTAGGTTAAAAGAATTTGGACTCGATTATGATCGGTTAAGGGAAGAGATTATGGATGTAATTGGTGTTGGGTCAACTCCTAGTAACTGGTTTTTATATACACCACTACTACGTAGAATATTAGAAAATGCGATTGCTGATAGTAAAGAAAATAATAATGGTACGGTAACGGTAGAGCACCTTTTTTCAAGTTTATTGGAAGAAGGTGAAGGAGTCGCTATTCGTATTATGATGGGGATGAATATTGATATCGATGATCTTTATAGTGAATTCTCTTATAAAATAGCGTCTTCAAAAAAACGAAAAAAGAACAAAAAATTGTTGTTAGAAGAACTTGCTACTGATCTTACCAAAAAAGCCGAAGATGGTGAGATTGATCCAGTCGTTGGAAGAGAAAAGGAAATTATTCGAGTATTAGAAATATTATCGAGAAGAACAAAAAATAATCCGTTATTAATTGGCGAAGCAGGTGTTGGTAAAACAGCGATTGTAGAAGAACTCAGCAGGCGTATTGTAAATGGAGAAGTACCATTATCATTAAAGAATAAAAGAATTTTAAGTCTGGATATGGCGAGTGCTGTAGCTGGTACTAAGTACCGTGGTGAGTTTGAAGAACGTATGCAGAAGATTTTAAAAGAAATAGAAGAAAATGATGAGATTATTCTTTTTATCGATGAAATTCATACGTTAGTTGGTGCTGGTGGAGCAGAAGGAGCGATTGATGCTTCTAACATTTTTAAACCGGCACTTGCTCGTAATAAATTAAGATGTATCGGTGCTACCACTACAGCAGAATATAAAAAATACATTGAAAAAGATGGAGCTTTAGAACGTAGATTTCAGACAGTTTTAATTGATATTCCAGATCAAAAAGTCGTAAAAGAAATTTTAATGCGTCTTAAAGAAATCTATGAAAAGTATCATTTTGTAACAATCAGTGAAAGTATGATTAATTATATGATGGAGTTATCGGAACACTATATTTATGATCGTAATGAGCCTGATAAAACAATTGATATTTTAGATGAGGTTTGCGCGAAAGTAAGTTTAAAAGAAAGTAAAGAATTAAAGCGATACAATCAATTAAAAAGAGAACTCCAAGAAAAAATTAAAAGTAAAAATGAAGCAATTTTGAATAATGAGTTTGTCGTAGCTTCTAAATATAAAGAAGAAGAAAATTCTTATATGGATGAGATTAATACACTCGAATTAAAACTCTATCAAAATGCCAATTACAAAGAAGTTACGAAAGAGGATATCGCTTCTGTTGTAAGCTTAAAAACCAAGATACCTGTTGCGGATATTCTAGTAGATCAAAAAGAATGGATCGAACACCTTGATCATACTTTACAAGAACAAATACTGGGTCAGGAAGAAGCTGTGCGAGAAACGGTTCATATTGCTAAAAAGATGCGCTTTGGATTAAAGGAAAGCAAACAACCGTATTCTATTTTATTTATGGGACCATCGGGAGTAGGGAAAACTGCTTTAGCAAAACTATTTGGAGAACATGTCGCGCCTAAAAATGTGATTCGTCTGGATATGAGTGAATTTGTGGATTCTAGTTCGGTTACGAAAATCGTTGGTGCAGCTCCAGGATATGTTGGCTATGATGACAATAGAAACATTTTAGAAGAGGTTCGTAGTAAACCATATTCTGTTTTGTTACTCGATGAAATAGAGAAAGCGCATCCTAGTATTCTTCATTTATTTTTGCAGATTTTGGAAGAAGGAAAAATAAAAGATGCAACAGGACGAACAATTCGTTTTGATCACATTGTTATCATGATGACTTCAAATATCGGATTTGAACAAAAGAAAGTTGGTTTTGCAGAACTTGGAAAGAGTAATGTCATTAGTAAATTAAAGGAACATTTTGGAATTCCGTTTGTCAATCGAATTGACCAGTTAGTTGTTTTTAAATTGCTAGAAAAGGAAACGATAAAGACACTGATTACTCAGAAATTAGATCTATTAAAAACAAATTATCAAAAGAAGAATATTAAATTATCATTTGATAAACAAATTAATGATGAATTGTTAGAGGAATCACATTATGAAGACTTTGGTGCTAGACAACTTGATAAGATGATTGAAGATAAAGTTGAAAATCAAATAATCGATGAATTATTAGATGGTAAAGACAAGGTTTATTTAAAATCAATTTATCCAGAGAAAAATATATCGTTAAAATCCTAAAAGCACGTTGTGCTTTTTTGTTTGCAGCAGTATGGAATAAAGGTTTTGGGTTAAGCTAAAACTGGTGATAGTATGATTGATAATTATGATATTAAAAATATAAATGGAGAAGAAGTTCTTGTATTGCATTTAAATTTTAATTATGAGTTTTCTTCTTTCAATGGTAAAAAAGAAAAACATACCTTTTTAGAGGAAGTGAAAGAATATTTGTTTGATAAAAAAATCGACTTCAATGGAACAAAGATTGTACTAGTAATTGGTGGGATTGCTTTAGTAACTTTATTTTTGCCAATTTCTGAAAGAAAAGTAGACTACAATCTTTACCATAATGCGAGTATTGTAGAAAGTATCAGTAATGTTTCTCAAAACATAATACAGAGTGATGAAAGCGAAGGATTGGAAACTGAGACTTCTAGTTCAGAAGAAGCTGATGAAGTACAGGAAAAAATGGATATTACCAATGATCACCCGGCCAGTCAAAGTAGTGTATCCACGACGGCAAAATCAAATAACGTAAATAACACACAAATAGAAAATAGTCAACCGAATATTCCAACAGAACCAATTGTTCAGGAGCAAACAGTTACTATTTATCGGACAAATGGAAGTGTGGTAACTTTAGCACTTAGTGATTATTTAATCGGTGTAGTAGCTGCTGAAATGCCTGCCTCTTTTTCAAATGAAGCTTTAAAAGCACAAGTAGTTGTTGCCCGTACTTATACACTAAAAAAATTAAGTCAGGGAGTACGGTTAACTGATTCGGTTTCAACCCAAGCTTATATCGATGAAAGAGAGATGCAGAATTTATGGGGTGGAAGCTATTCTATTTATTATAATAAGATAAAAAGTGCAGTAGAAAGTACCAAAGATCTAGTTCTGACTTACCAGGGCAATTATATCGAAGCAGTTTACCATTCAACGAGTAATGGTAAAACAGAATCGGCACAGAATGTTTGGGGAAATTATGTTCCATACTTAGTCAGTGTCGATAGTCCTTGGGATCAATCGGCAACATCTTATCTACGAACGACAGAAAAGGAATTAGGTATCGTCTTATCAATTTTAGGAATTAATGAGACAGATTTAGTAAATGCCTCTATTTCTAGAAATGTGAGTGGACGAGTTGAAACAGTAGCAGTTGGAGGAAAAATATATTCTGGAATTGATTTAAGAACGATGCTAGGATTACGTTCCACTGATTTTGATTTAACTATCCAAAATGGAAACTTAGTAATCACAACGAGGGGTTATGGTCATGGTGTTGGTATGAGTCAATATGGTGCAAATGGAATGGCTAATGCTGGATACAATTATGAACAAATTTTAAAACATTATTATACTGGAGTTAATTTAGTACGAAAATAAATTGACAAATAATAACGAAATGAATATAATAGTTCTAATGATGAAGAACAAGAGGATTACTAGATGGATTTGAATAGAGAGTTCGTGGGTGGTGAAAACGGAACAAAGAAATTTAGGAAGGTAGCTTGGGAGTCGAATTTTTGAATTCAGTAGAAAATTCCGTATTCTGCGTTAAAGAATTAAGCATATCGCAAGATATGAAACTAAGGTGGTACCACGAGCAATTCGTCCTTTATGGATGGATTGTTTTTTTGTTAGAAGGTGAAACTATGATTGACTTAAATAAATGTAAAATAAGATTTGAGGAATATATTAAAAATTATGATATGAATAATTTTAAGATTCGACAGAAGCGAGATCATACTTTTAGAGTCATGAATTTTTGCAGAGAAATAGCTATTTCTTTAAATTTGAAAGAAGAAGATATTAATATCGCATCTTTAATTGGATTATTACATGATATAGGCAGATTTGAACAGTTAAGAATTTATGATACATTTAATGATAATACTTCGGTTGATCATGCCATTTTAGGTGTTGAAATATTAAAGATGAATTATTATATTCAAGAATATGTAATGGATATAGAAGTTCAAGAACTTATATTAACCGCTATAGAAAATCATAATAAATTAACAATCGATGATGGACTGGATGAAAGAACTTTACTATTTTGTAAGATTATTCGTGATGCGGACAAATTAGATATCTTATATTTATATCAAATGGGTGATTTAAAAATCAATTCTGATTTAGGCGCAATTACAGATGACTGTTTTACCCAGTTGATGAGTTGTAATTCGGTCAACAAAAAAGATGTCCAAACCAACATGGATCATACATTGCTAATTATTTCATTCTTGTTTGATTTTAATTTTTCATATAGTTTCCAATATTTAAAATATCACAATTCTATTAATTGGATTGTAGATGAATTAATAAAATATAATCCTAATGAAAATCAAAAACTATTAAAAATAAAAGAACTTGTCAATAATTATTTAGAAAAGAGAGGAAAATAAATATGTTAGATACGAAATATAATCATAAAGAAATCGAAAAAGGGAAGTATAACAAATGGAAGGAAAATGGTTATTTTTCTTCTGGAGATTTAAGCAAGAAACCATACTGTATTGTTATTCCTCCACCAAATGTTACTGGAAAATTACATTTAGGACATGCTTGGGATACGACTATGCAAGATATTTTAATTCGTTATAAACGAATGGATGGTTATGATGCTTTATGGCTGCCAGGAATGGATCATGCTGGTATTGCAACGCAAGCGAAAGTAGATAAAAAATTAAGAGAACAAGGAATCAATCCTAGAAGTTTAGGCCGGGAAGAATGGTTAAAACATGCTTGGGCATGGAAAGCAGAGTATGCGAATAATATCTATGAGCAATGGGGAAAATTAGGACTTAGCTTAGACTATAATAAAGAACGTTTTACAATGGATGAGAAACTGAGTTATACGGTTCGATATGTATTTAATGAACTCTATAAAAAAGGATTAATTTACCGTGGTGAACGTATTATCAACTGGGATCCAGAAGCTATGACTGCTTTATCCAATGAGGAAGTTATCTATAAAGAGACAGAAGGAGCTTTTTATCACTTAAAATATTATATTGTCGGTGAAGATCGTTATTTAGATGTTGCTACAACCCGACCAGAAACATTATTTGGTGATATGGCTGTAGCGGTAAATCCCAATGATGAACGATACAAAGATTTAATTGGAAAAACCGTAATTCTACCAGTAGTTGGTAGAGAGATTCCAATTGTTGGAGATGAACATGCGGATCCTGAATTTGGAACAGGTGTTGTTAAAATTACACCGGCTCATGATCCAAATGACTTTGAAGTTGGAAATAGACATAATCTAGAACGATTAGTAATTATGAATCCAGATGCAACAATGAAAGAAAATACTGGGGTTTATGCTGGTTTAGATCGTTATGAATGTAGAAAGAAATTATTAGAGGATTTAGAGAAAGCTGATTTATTAATTCGTACTGAAAAAATGACTCACTCTGAACCGCATAGTGAAAGAACAGATGCGATTGTTGAACCTTATCTATCAAAACAATGGTTTGTTAAAATGCGACCTCTTGCTGACCGTGTTTTAGAAAATCAAAAAACAGATAATAAAGTTAATTTTGTTCCAGAACGTTATGAGAAAACAATGAATCATTGGATGGAAATCACCTATGACTGGTGTATTTCTAGGCAATTATGGTGGGGACATCAAATACCTGCTTGGTATCGGAATGAAGAAGTATATGTTGGAATGGAAGCACCAACTGGGGAAGGATGGATCCAAGATCCAGATGTACTTGATACTTGGTTCTCAAGTGCATTATGGCCATTTTCAACATTAGGTTGGCCAGAGGAAACAGCAGACTTTAAACGTTATTATCCTAACAATGTTTTAGTAACTGGGTATGATATTATTCCTTTTTGGGTAAATCGTATGACATTTCAAGGTCTTGAATTTACGGGAAAACGTCCATTCAAGGACTGTTTAATTCATGGTTTAATACGTGATAAAGAAGGACGTAAAATGAGTAAATCACTTGGAAATGGTGTCGATCCTATGGATGTAATCGAAGAGTATGGTTGTGATGCTTTAAGATTTTTCTTAGCTACGTCAACTGCTCTTGGAACAGATTTACGTTATGATGAGGAAAAAGTAAAATCAACTTGGAATTTTATTAATAAACTATGGAATGCGAGTCGTTTTGTATTAATGACAATTGGAGAATTCAGTGAAACGGATTATACTTTGGAAAATTTACAAAAAACAGATAAGTGGATTTTAAATAGATTAAATGAAGTAATCAAGAAAACCCGTAATCACTTAGATTTATATGAATTTAATGTTGTTGGAACTGAACTTTATAATTTTATTTGGGAGGACTTCTGTAATTGGTATATTGAATTTTCTAAAATAGAACCAACGATGACAACAAAATCGGTATTACTTGAAGTTTTAACAAATATTCTAAAACTTTTACACCCATTTATGCCATATGTAACAGAAGAAATTTATCAAATATTACCAATTCATAAGGAAACGATTATGTTAGATGCTTATCCTACTTGCCATAACGAGTGGGAAGATACAAGTGATGAGGTAAATCAAATGATCGACTTTATCACTAAGGTAAGAGCTTATAAATTAGAGAATAAAATTCCAGCAAATGCGAATTTCTATTTTGAAGGAGATCCATTAATCGAAAAAATATTAAGACTAAATGAAGAACAAAAAATATCGAAACAAGAAAATGGACATGGTTTAGAAAGTGAACAATATAAAATAGAATTTTACTATGATGATAGTGAAAATTTACAAAAAGAAAAAGAATTCAAATTAAAAGAAATTACTAGACTAAAGTCAAGTATTGAAAGAAGATCAAATTTATTAAATAATGAGAATTATATTAATAAAGCTCCAAAACATTTAGTTGACCAAGAAAAGGCAACATTAGAAAAAGAACAGCAAGAATTAATGTTCTTAGAAAAAAGTATTTAGAAAAGAGAACCAATTTGGTTCTTTTTACTTTATTTCCATGGGAAAAACTGCATAAATTCTAGAATTTGCTTCATAATAGAAATAAAGGAGGTTTAAATTGTAGTAAAAATAAATTCGCTTTTTCTAATATATCTCACTGTAATATCACTGTGGGAAAGTATGTGAAATGAAATACTATAAAGAAAAGAATAGGAGGTAGAAAAAATGAAAGCAAATAGAAAAGGTTTTACCTTAATTGAATTACTAGCTGTAATCGTTATTTTAGCGATCATTGCCTTAATTGCAACACCAATGATTTTAGGAGTTATTGATAGTGCTAAAAGAGGTGCTGCTGAAAGTAGTGCCTACGGGTATGTCGATTCAGTTGAAAAATCAAGTTTAAAAGATATGATTGATAATAATGGTAATACATTAGTTGATGATACTTATTCAATTAGTAGTGATGGTAAAGTTCTTACTGCTAACACAAAGATGGAAGCAGATGGAACTACCCCAGTAACAATCAATGTATCATTCAAAGGAGATAGTCCAAAAGGTGTAGATGACTCCGTTACAATTGCTGGTGGAGAGATTACTGCAGCTACATTGACGATTAATGGTTATGTTGTTACATATGATGGTAAAAAAGCAACAGCCGCAAGATAGAAGTTATGAAGAAATAACTTCTATTTTTCTTTTATTTTAATAAAAAATTAAATATTCCATAATTTACATTATTTCGACAAAATTTACATTATTTCGACAAAATCATATTGACTGTGTAATTTAGCTGTGATATATTATTATTGTATAAGATAGGAGGAAGTTATACATGAAAAATACAAAAGGTTTTACATTAATTGAATTACTTGCTGTTATCGTTATTCTTGCAATCATTGCGTTAATTGCAACACCAATGATTTTAGGAGTAATCGATAGTGCTAAGAAAGGTGCTTCTGAAAGTAGTGCATATGGGTATGTTGATGCAGTAGAAAAATCAACTTTAAAAAATATGCTAGCTAATGCTTCAGAAGCTAAAATCGTAGATGATACTTACACAATCAGTGATGCTGGAAAAACACTAACAGGTACAAAAGCGGTTGGTACACCAGCTGCACCAGTTAAAATCAAAGTTGATTTCAAAGGTAAAAATCCAGAGAATGGTGGAAAAGTAGTTGTTGATGGTGGAGAAATTAAATTAGCACAATTAACAATCAACGGTTACAAAGTTGAATATGATGGTAAAACTGCTAAAGTTGTAGAAAACTTTTCTGCAATTGAAGGATAAAAGATCGAAAGGTCTTTTTTTTTGATAGATATTTTACCTGTTAAGAATTAAAAATATTATCTACGAGCTAACAGCTTATTTCCTTCTAAAAAAAATATGAAATTTAATTCAATTTTAATGTAGTATATTCTAAAATTCGACAAAATTATATTGACTGGGCGAAGAACCTATGGTATATTAATACTGTAGAAAAATAGGAGGAAGTTATACATGAAAAATACAAAAGGTTTTACATTAATTGAATTACTAGCTGTTATCGTTATTCTTGCAATCATTGCGTTAATTGCTACACCAATGATTTTAGGAGTTATTGATAGTGCTAAGAAAGGTGCTGCTGAAAGTAGTGCATACGGGTATATTGATTCTGTTGAAAAATCAACTTTAAAAAATATGCTTACTAATGCTAGTGAAGCTAAAATTGTAGATGATACTTATACAACATCATTAGAAGGAAAAACACTTACTGCAGATACAGAAAAAACTACTGATGATAAAGCCATTACAATTACAGTTGATTTCAAAGGTAAAAATCCAGTCGATGGTGGAAAAGTAGTTGTTGACGGTGGTGAAATTAAGTTAGCTCAATTAACAATCAACGGTTATAAAGTTGAATATGATGGTAAAACTGCTAAAGTTGTAGAAAATTTTTCAACAATCGGTGAATAAAAGATCTTAAGATCTTTTTTTCTTTAACAATTCTAAAAGGGTTTCAAGAAACTCTTTTTTTTGATACAATGGAGTGGGTGATACTATGGAACAAAAACTAGAACAACTTTTAAAACATATGGGATGGAAAGATCTAGAATATTTTCAAAATGCCTCTTTAGTACGCATTATTGGAAATCAAGATAAAACAAAATATCGATTTGTTATTCATCTTGAAAACACTTTATCTCCAGCTTTAGAACAACAATTCTCTAAAACATTGCGAAAATCTTATGCTGGAATTGAAGTGCAAGCTTGTTTTCAAGTTGATCATGAAGCTGAGAATTATTTAGCTGAATATTACCGTTTCTTTCTAGAAAAATATGAGAAAGAATCTCCACTTTTCTCTATGTTTAAAGAGTTTCCGATTCATTTATCCGATTCAATCTTAACGATTGTTCTAAATAATAAAGCTGAAGAAATGAAATTTAATAGTATTTTAAACGATTTACAAAAAGAGTTTTTGCGCATCGGTTATACCTTTAAAATTAAAACTAAAGTTGATGAAGCGAAATCAGAAGAATTTCAAAAAGAAATCGAACAAGAATTAGTCGTCAACGTTCCCAAAGAAATCTTTGTTCCAAATGAACCAGTTCCTGAACAAAAAAAGAAATTTGTACCAAAAGACTATAAACGTCCACCAATTATAGAAGAACCGGATAATCCAGAAGTTATTATTGGAAGAAAAATCGAAGATACTCTAGCAAGACTAGACACTGTGATTGGACCGACTAATAACCTTACCATTGAAGCATGTTTATTTGCCGATCCAGATGTTCGCGAAACAAAAACCACTTTAAAGATTGTAACTTTAAAAATTACTGATTACACCGATAGTATCTATGGAAAGATATTTATTGATGACGAAGAAAATTATCCTAAAATCATTAAGCAATTAAAAAAAGGTAAATGGTTTAAAATGCGTGGAATGGTAAAGGATGATAAATACTCAAATGAACTTACATTCCAAATTCGTGATATTAATATATTTGAGAAACAAGTAGAGGAAGTTATCGATGATGCACCTGAAAAAAGGGTGGAACTTCATGTACATACGATGATGAGCCAAATGGATGGTGTTTCAAAACTTGATCTTGGAAAACATACAATTGAAATTGTTGATTTAGCCCGCAAATGGGGTCATAAAGCAATTGCCATTACCGATCATAATGGTTGTCAGGCTTTTCCAATTGCCTTTTCAGCAGTAAATAGTATCAATAAAAAGATTGAAAATCCAGAAGATCGTTTTAAAGTCCTTTACGGAACAGAACTTATAATGGTTGATGATACAATCCGAATTGTCGTTCGCCCGAACGATAAAAAATTGTTAGACACTGCTTATGTCGTATTTGACCTTGAAACAACAGGATTTAATGCTGGTGGTGGAGATTCGACGATTGAAATTGGAGCGGTTAAATTATTTAATGGTGAAGTTATTGATCGGTACGATCAATTAATTAATCCTGGTAGAAAATTACCATCCAAAATCACTGAATTAACAGCAATTACAGATGAGATGTTAGAGGGTAAACCAGATGAAGAAACAGCTTTCAAAGAGTTTATCGCTTGGGTTGGAAATTTGCCAATGGTTGCTCACAATGCAAAATTTGATACCTCATTCGTAGAGATGGCTTATCAAAAATATCATTTAGGTACATTTGAAAATACCGTTATTGATACACTCGAACTATCAAGAACGATGGATAACAACTATGCACGTCATAGTTTATCCGCATTGGTAAAACGATACAATGTTCCATTTGATGAAGATTCTCATCACCGAGGTGATTACGATGCGGAAGCAACCGCTTTAGTATTTCATAAAATGTTAAAAAAATTACATGATCGTAATTTTGAAACAATTATTGATTTAGATAAATTAGTATCAAAGGATGAAATACACAAATATGGTCGTACTTATCATGTAAACCTGCTTGCCAAAAATAAAGTTGGTCTTAAAAACTTATTTCGAATTATCAGTCTAGCTAATACAACCTATCTGTACAAGACCCCAAGAATTTTAAGAAGTGAAATTGATCGATTAAGAGAAGGTCTACTCGTTGGTAGTGGGTGCTATGAATCAGAGGTATTTACCGAAGCGAGAAGTAAATCAAATGAGGAATTAACTAATATTATTAATTTTTATGATTATGTTGAAGTTCAACCACCAGAAGTTTACGATCATCTAATTCAGATGGGAGATTTTGGAAACAAAAGTGAATTAGAGGAACATATCAAAAAAATTGTATCTGTTACAGAGGATTCTGGTAAGCTTATTGTAGCTACAGGTGATGTACATCAAACAAAAAGAGAAGATAAGATTTACCGTGAAATTATCGTTAATCAAAAAGTACCTGGAGGAGGAAGACATCCACTTTCAAGATCAGGAATTACAAGCATTCCTTCACAACATTTTAGAACAACTCGTGAAATGTTAGAGGATTTTGCTTTTCTAGGTTCTGAGAAAGCCTTTGAAATTGTCGTTAAAAATACCAATTTAGTCGCTGATCAAATTGAAGAAATAGAAGTTATCATCGATACTGATGGAATTCCATTTTCTCCGAAGATTGAAAATTCCATAGAGACAGTAAATGAACTTGTTTATGGAAAAGCAAAAGAATGGTATGGAGAACCTCTACCTAAAATTATCGATGACAGAATTAATCAGGAGTTAACCGGTATTATCAAAGGTGGATTTGACGTTATTTACTTAATTGCTCAAAAATTAGTAAAAAAATCGAACGATGATGGATATTTAGTTGGAAGTCGTGGATCGGTAGGATCATCATTTGTTGCAACGATGATGGGTATTACTGAAGTAAATCCACTTCCAGCACATTATCGTTGCCCTAATTGTAAACATAGTATCTTTGAATTAGATGGAAAGGTACTTGGAGCAGAGTACTCATCTGGATTCGATTTACCAGATTATAATTGTCCACATTGCAACACTTTAATGGTAAAGGATGGACAAGATATGCCATTCGCGACTTTCCTTGGATTTGATGCGGATAAAGTACCAGATATTGATCTTAACTTCTCCGATTTGAATCAAGCAGATGCACATGAATATACAAAAGTATTATTTGGTGTCGATAATGTCTATCGTGCCGGAACGATTGGTACCGTTGCTGACAAGACAGCATTCGGTTATGTCAAAGGGTATTGTGAAGAACATAACATCGTGATGCGTACTGCTGAAGTAGAACGTTTGGCAATGGGATGTACAGGTGTGAAAAGAACAACAGGACAACATCCTGGTGGAATAGTTGTAATACCTGGATATATGGATGTATTTGATTTTACACCATTTCAATATCCAGCCGATGATCCGAATTCGGCATGGAGAACAACGCATTTCGATTATCATGCCATTGATCAAGACGTATTGAAATTGGATATTTTAGGACACTCTGATCCAACGCAACTTCGTATGATTCAAGATTTAACGGGAATGGATGTTACAACAGTTCCATTAGATGATAAAGAAACGATGGGAATATTCTTATCACCTGAACCGCTCGGTGTTACGAAAGAACAAATCATGTGTGAGACAGGAACACTTGGAATTCCCGAATTTGGTACGAAGTTCACACTACAAATGCTCGCCGATACCAAACCAACCTCTTTTGCCGAATTAATTAAAATTTCAGGACTATCTCATGGTACTGATGTTTGGCTTGGAAATGCCCAAGATTTAATTCGTAATAAAGTGGTACCATTCAAGGAAGTTATTGGTTGTCGTGATGATATCATGGTTTACTTGATGTATCATGGTCTCGCTCCAAAAAGAGCCTTTAAAATAATGGAATTTGTGCGTAAAGGAAGAGCTTCAAAAGACCCAGAAGCATGGAAAGAAATGGATGCTGAAATGCGTGAAGCAGGGATTGAACCATGGTTTATTGAATCTTGTAGGAAGATTAAATACATGTTCCCGAAAGCTCATGCAGCAGCCTATGTTATCAGTGCTTTCCGTATTGCTTGGTATAAAGTTCATATGCCAGTTTACTATTATGCATCTTGGCTTTCAACAAAGGCGACCGACTTTGACGTTGATGCCATGATTGCTGGATATAGTGCTATAAAAAATAAAATTATAGAAATTGCTAACAAAGGAAATGAAGCAACTAATAAAGATGCTGGAATTTCCGAATGTCTACACGTTGCCTTAGAAGCAACAGCTAGAGGTATTAAATTTGCTAATATTGATTTATATCATAGCAATGCAACAACCTTTGCTGTAAAAGATGATAAAACGATTTATCCACCATTCTCATCTATCGATGGACTGGGTGATACTGTTGCTAAGAATATTGTAGCAGAACGTGCAAAACAAGAATTCTTAAGTATTGAAGATTTCCAAAAGAGAGCGAAAGTTTCAACTACATTAATTGAAAAGATGCGGATGATGGGAATTTTTGAAGGAATGGATGAATCTAGTCAATTATCTTTATTTTAAAACGAATGAGCTCATTCGTTTTTCTTTTTGTTACTAAAAATAATATTATTTGTATATTTTTCTTTCTTCTTTTCTAAGAAGAATTCGTTTGCTGTCTATAAAATTTTTGTTATAATAACGTCAATTTATTTTAAAAAAAATGACATTTAAATTTTCATATGGTATACTTATAACAGTCATCATTTGACAAATATTCGCATAAGTAAGAAAGAAGGAGGGATTTATGGATCCTATATATAAACTTGAAAAAGTATCTAAACTATATAAAAGCTATAGTGAAACTACTCACGCACTAGAAAATATAGACTTAACTTTAAATAGGGGAGAAATGATTGTAATTTTAGGACCTTCCGGAAGTGGAAAGTCCACATTTTTGAATCTTCTTTCGGGAATTGATCAGCCATCAAAAGGAAAAATATTTTTTACAGATGAGCGGATTGATACCAAAAATGATAAGGAGCTTACTGAGTATCGAAAAGATAATCTCGGTTTTATTTTTCAAAGTTATCACCTAATTCCTAATCTGACTGTAAAAGAAAATATCGAACTAGGTGCACAACTAGGAACCAATCTTCTAAATCTGGAAGAGATTGTTGAAGCAGTTGGTTTAACAGAACATATTCATAAATATCCTTATCAATTATCAGGTGGACAAATGCAGCGAGTTGCTATTGCAAGAGCTCTTGTCAAGAATCCAAAAGTCCTGTTTTGTGATGAACCAACTGGTGCTCTTGATGAGGAAACTGGGAAGAAAATTTTAGAATTACTCCAGAAAATTAATAAAAAGTATAATACAACAATGATTATTGTAACGCATAATCCAAGTATAGCTGATATGGCCAATACGGTGATTCGTATGAATAGTGGTCATATTAAAGAAGTTGCTATAAATGATGTTGTAAAAGATGCGATGGATTTGAGGTGGGCATAGTGGGATTATTATTTTTAAATTCATTAAAAGGTCTTAAAAAGAAAAAAGTTCAGATGTTAGGAATTATTCTCATGGTTCTTTTATCAACAGGAATCTATGTTTGTATGAATTTAGCTCTAGACCGTCTTGAAAATCGTTATTACGATTATTTAGAAGAACAAAAAGTAGAGCATTTCAGTATTGATGTTGTACTGGATTATGAAAAAGATATCAGTGTATCGAAAATAGATGATATTTTAAATCAATATCCTTTTACCGATGAAGAAAAAGTAATCTTAGAGCAATACAAAACATATTTATCGACAAGCAATCGGGAATACAATTTACCCCTTTTAAATCAAGTATCATTGATCTTTGGAAAATATGAAGTTGATTTAAGTCTTAAAAATAGTAAACTTGATCCATTAGCGGATAAGTATGATTTTGATTATGATATCGAGCGTTCTAAAACAGTTACACAGAATAAAGTTATGATGAAGGTAATTCCTTATCGTTTAGATAAAAAAATGAATGTACCATACCTAGTCGATGGTCGTTTTCCAAAAAATGATGATGAAATTACCGTTCTTCCTCGCTTTGCTGAAGTAAATAATTTAAAAATAGGAGATACTTATAAGATTGGAAGTCGAGAATATAAAATTGTTGGAACATCTTATGCACCAGATTATATCTATCCTTTGATTTCATTCAGTATGCCAATCTTTGATGAAAAGAAAAATAATATTGTTTTTATGACTATGAATTCTTACGAAGAAATAGCAGGTGTAGAAGAAAAATCTTATTCACTTTATTATAATCATCCAATCTCTAGAGATTTTGCTAATTTACTTACAAATGAAAATAGTGAAGAAAGTAAAATGTTCGCAGCAGAAAAAGACACACTTACTATGAGTATGGATTCTGTTACAAGAGTGGCAAGAATAGGTGCCTTACAAATGGATTTTTCAACTGATCGTAAATTTGCTGATTGTTTCTTATATTTATTATTAGGTGTATCAGTACTTATTATTATGATTATTACGAAAAAGAGAATCGATGATGAACGTTTACAGATAGGTGTTTTAAAATCACTTGGATATAGTCGTTTTTCAATTGCCTTTAGTTATTTAGTTTATCCAATTGTAGGATCTCTAATCGGTGGAATTTTAGGATATTTAATTGGTGTTTTATTACATCAACCACTTAGTCTTTTATACCGAAGTTACTATACTATTCCACTCGCTAGTTTTAATTTTGATCCGAAATATTTCACTACTTCTGTTTTTGTTCCAATGTGCTTATTATCACTTTTAAGTTACATCATTGCTTTTACAATGTTACGTAAAAAACCGCTTGCTCTCCTTAGAGAGGGAAGTAATTTAAAAGTTAATTTCCTAAGCAGATTAGTCAATAAAATAACAAGTTTATTTTCATTTGAATCGCGTTTTAAATATGCTTTAGCATCTAGATCAGTTGGGAAGCTTTTGATTGTTACAATTACATCTTTTTGTACAGGACTATTAATTGTATTAGTTCTAATTGGAGCAAATCTATTTCAGTCATTAATTGATAAGTCTTTTTCTGGTATGAAATATGACTATATGGTTAACACAAGACAGATTGCATTCTCCAATTCCAGTCAGACAGATGACTATGCTTTTTCACTAAGTATGAATGTAAGTGAAGTAAAAGATGCATCTTTGAAGACAAAAGAAATCGACTTAAAAGATTTCACCGTTAGTTTAACAGGTGTGGATACGGAGACAAATTATATTGATATTTACGATGATAAAGAAAAGACGATGTTACCTCTTTTAACGGATCAGGAAGGTATTATTATCAATCAAAATGTCAGTGAAGTCAAAGGCATTGAAATTGGCGATACAATTTTATTTGATTTCCAAGGAACTAAAATTGAGTATCATGTTATTGGAATTAGTCAAGAATTTATGGGTATGAGTGGATATGTAAATCGTGAAGAATTAAGTAAAAAACTTGGATTTACGGAATCTGCTTATAATCAAATTTATACGAAAGATACGAAATATGGAAATATTGAAGAACTTGGAGAAGAGCAAGGGAATATCGCATTTGTGTTAAGTTTAAAAGATTTAAAAGATAATATACAAAAACAAATGGATAGTTTTGATGCGAGTATTTCTATTGTTATATTCTTTGCAGCATTCATGGCATTTATTATTATTGCTGTAATTGCTAATATTGTAGTGGAAGAGAATAAAAAGACAATTTCTTTAATGAAAGTAATCGGTTACCAAAATAGATTTATTAGTAAAATCGTATTGAATATTTATACTCCGTTTATTATTATTGCTTATTTATTATCTATTCCAACTATGATTTCAATTTTAAAATGGATTGTAAGCCTATTAACAGGTGATATGAATATGGTAATTCCAATTACTTTATCAATGTGGAAAGCAGGACTTGGACTAATTGGTCTATTAGTTGCTTATTATATTGCGATTGCTCTTTCCAAACGTGTACTAAATAAAGTACCTTTATCAATCGCTTTAAAAAGAGAGTAGGTGTATCATGGAAAACTTAATAGAGTTAAAAGATGTTACAAAAGTTTATAAGCAAGGTGGAATTGAGCAATATGCTTTAAACGGCGTATCCCTTAAAATAAAAAAGGGTGAGATTATCGTTATCTTAGGACCATCAGGTAGTGGTAAAACTACTTTGTTAAATGTAATTTCAGGGCTTGATCATGCTAGTGCAGGACATATTTACTATGAAGGTAAAGATATTCGCAAATATAGTGATCGAAAAATGACTCATTTCCGAAAGAAAAATTTAGGGTTTATTTTTCAAACATACAATTTATTGGAACATTTAAATGTTTATGAGAATGTTTTAGTTGGTTCTTCATTGGGTGGAGATAAAGCTGCTGTCGATGCAATTATCGATACTGTTGGGTTAACGAAACATCGAAGGAAGAGTATGTATCAACTCTCTGGTGGAGAGCAACAACGTGTTAGTATCGCTCGCGCTTTAGCGAAAAATCCCAAAGTAATGTTTGGTGATGAACCAACTGGGGCGCTAGATGAGAAAACCGGTAAAGTTGTTTTAGAATCACTTGTTGAAGCAAATGAAAAGTTTGGAACAACTATGCTGATTATTACACACAATCCTGGTATAGCTGAAATTGGTGACCATGTTGTTGTTATGAATAGTGGGAAAATTATCAATGAGTATGAGAATACAACAAGAACAAATCCGCTGGATATTCCATGGGGATAGGAGGTTGGCTGATGCCAACTTTTCCTTTTAATATTTGTCAAAATAAGTAAGTTATGCTATACTAATAAAGAAATACAAAAGAGGTAGATTCATGGAATACGTATTAAAAGAAAATGCAAAAGATGGTAAGATAACAGTACGTGATCTTCAACTAGATCTTTTATCAATGTTGGATGATATCAATAAAGTATGCTTGAATTATGATATTCCATATATTTTAGATGGAGGGAGTGCTTTAGGTGCTGTAAGACATCATGGATTTATACCTTGGGATGATGATGTCGATATCGCGATTATGAGGGAAGATTTTGATCGTTTTATCAATGCAATTCAGAAAGATTTATCTGAAAAATATGTGATTCAATGTTTTTCTTTAGATCATCGCTATAATGTTACTTATCCAACGATGAAGATTCGAAAAAAGAATACTTATATCAAAGAGAGAAATAAGTATTTGCCAAATCGTTGTTCGGATTGTGATGGAATATTTATTGATGTTTTTGTATTGGATCATCAGTCTTCCTCACGAATTATTGATTTTTTAGCTCGTGTTCCATCCATTCTTTTAGCACTTCCAATTCTTATTCTAGAAAATTTATATTGGAATCCAGTATTCTTAAAAAAATTATTTTATCATTATGCTATATTTTATGGACGAATGTGTAAACACAGTGATTATATTGGGGAAGATTTAACTTGGGTATATAAGAATCCATTCGATCCCTATCGTTATCATTATCATGATATCTTTCCTGCGAAAATGGGTTCCTTTGAAGGGAAAAAATTTCCAATTCCCAATAATGAGAAGGCCTATTTAGACAATGTCTATGGACCGAATTGGTCAATCCCACCGAAAACATCTAAACAATATGCGAAACATACGGTTGACATCAATTTATTAAATGATGAGAGTGAGTGTAAAGCTTTAGATCAACAAAAAGAAAAAGCTTTACGATTCATACACATGGGAATCGCTTTTTCTATTGTTTCAATTTTTATAGGAATTCTATTTTGGGGGGATTTAACATTTTTATGTTTTGGTTTTTCTATATCACTATTGAGCCTTCTTTATATTTTGTATTGGAATTTCATTAAAAACAAGTATTAATTACTTGTTTTCTTTAATTGCAATTTATCAGTTTTTTGGTTATAATGAACATAGAAGGGTTGGGATTCAATGGAAAAAATTATTTTAGTGGATGGTAACAATTTATTATTTCGCAGTTATTTCGCAACTGCTTATAACGGAAATTTAATGCGAAATAGCAAAGGATTTCCTACTAATGCACTATATGGATTTACGAATATGATTAATAAAATTATCACAGAAGAACAACCTACTTATATGATTGTTGCTTTTGATAAAGGAAAGACATTTCGCCATGAGAAGTATAAGGAATATAAAAGTGGACGAAATGAAACTCCAGAGGAATTAATTGCTCAATTTCCAAAGGCAAAAGAATTATTAGGATATATGGGAATTCGCTATTATGAATGCGATAATTATGAAGCGGATGACATTCTTGGAACATTAGCAAAAGAGTGTGATTTGAATCCTGATTTTATTGGAACGATCGTTAGTAGTGATCATGATCTATTGCAGCTAATTAGTCCTGATATTGATATAAAATTATTAAAACAGAAAGACTATATCCGTTATAATGCACAAAGTTTCCAAGAAGAATATGGAATTACTCCTATTCGTGTTATCGATCTAAAAGCATTAATGGGGGATTCTTCAGATAATATTCCAGGGGTTAAAGGGGTTGGAGAAAAAACAGCACTCAAATTACTCCAACAATATGGTACTTTAGATGGAGTATATCAAAATATTGATCAAATTAGTGGAAAATTAAAAGAGAAGTTGATTGAAGATAAAGATAAAGCTTATATGAGCTATGACCTTGCAACAATATATAAAGATGTACCGATGGAGATTTCTTTGAAGGATACTAAAATTGTTCCAAAAGATAGACTTCTTTTAAACCAAGCTTATGAGGAATTAGAATTCTATTCTTTATTAAAAAAAGAAGAAAAGGAAGTTGACTCAACACAAAAAAAAGTAGATGTTGTGATGGTTCAGAATATGAATGAGGTCAAGATTGACAGTCCTTGTGCTGTTTACCTAGAGATTCTAGGAACAAACTATCATACATCAGAACCTCTTGGATTAGCTGTCGTATCCATGAATCAGCGTTTATTTATTCCTTTTGCAGTGTTAAAGGAAAATCCAGAACCACTACAAAAGGTTGAGAAGTACACCTATGATTATAAAAAATTATATGTTTCACTTAAGTGGCATGGTATTGTTTTAGAAAATGTTGTTTTTGATACAATGGTGGCAGCTTATCTTCTCGATTATAACATTAAAGATGATGTAGCTTATTTAGCGAAACAATTTAATTATGATCTACCGTATTATGAGAATATGTATCAGGTGAAACGAAACCACTTCGAAGCTCCAAGTGAACATATTGTTACATCGACAGCAGTTGCGAAAGCAGATTTTATTTATAATACTTATCCACTCTTTGTAGAACGATTAAAACAAGAGGAACTAGAACCATTATATTATGATATTGAATTTCCGCTTTCAAGGGTTCTAGGTGATATGGAATATGATGGAGTTTATGTATCAGAGGATGCACTGAATGAAATGGGATCCGAAATGAAAGAGCGGATTAATGAATTAGAACAGGCTATTTATTTAGATGCTGGCATAGAATTTAACATTTCTTCACCAAAACAATTAGGAGAAGTCCTTTTTGATCGTTTAGGGTTAATGCATGGAAAGAAGAATAAAAGTGGATATTCGACTTCAATCGATATATTAAATAAAATAAAACTGGAACATCCTATTATCGAAAAGATTATCGACTATAGAATGCTTACGAAACTATATACTACTTATATTGAAGGATTAAAAACTGCCATTCTATCCGATTCTAAAATACATACTATTTATACCCAGACTCTGACTAGAACAGGTAGACTTTCTTCAATCGAACCAAACTTACAGAATATTCCAATTCGTAATGAATATGGGCGATTAATTCGAAAGGCATTTGTTCCGAGTGAGAACTCTATCATTATCAGTGGTGATTATTCCCAGATTGAACTTCGTATTATGGCACATATGGCCAATGTACAAGCTCTTATTGATGCTTTTAAAGCTGGACTTGATATTCATACGAAAACTGCATCCGATATTTTTCATGTGACACCAGCCGAAGTAAATTCTAATATGCGTAGAATTGCTAAAGCCGTTAATTTTGGAATTATTTATGGAATTAGTAGTTTTGGTTTAGCGGACAACTTAGATATTGATTTTAGAGAGGCACAAAAATTTATCGATCATTATTTAGAGACTTATCCTGGTATTAAAGAATATATGGATAAGACAAAAGAACAAGCTTATCAAGTTGGTTATGTAAAAACATTAATGAATCGAAGAAGAAACATACCAGAATTATATAGCGATAACCGTATGATTCGTAGTGGTGGTGAGCGTATTGCTTTAAATACCCCAATTCAGGGAACAAGTGCGGATATTATTAAGAAAGCTATGGTTGATATAAAAAAGGCTTTCGAAAATCAAAATATAAAATCAAAAATGATTCTACAAGTGCACGATGAACTTGTATTTGATGCTTTGATTGAAGAAAAAGAAAAAGTAATTGAAATTATAACAGAAGTTATGGAGCAAGTTATTCCTCTTAATGTTCCACTTAAGATTGAGATTGCTTATGGCAACGATTGGTATGAAGCAAAATAGTGGATTAATCCACTTTTTTGTTTGACTATAAATGGTAACTACTGTAAAATAAAATGTAATAGTAAGATAGGTGAAGATATGAGAAAGAAAATTATGAGAAAGAGAATTTTAGGTTTTACTTTGGTAGAGCTTTTAGCTGTAATTTTAATTATTGCAGTAATTGCTTTAGTTGTAACACCATTAGTATTAAACCAAATTGAAAATGCGAAAAAGAATACATTTATTGCCAGTGCGAAGAATACTATTGATGCCGCAAATCTTTATGTAAGTAAGAATGCGTCATTACCTGAAGATGGCTTCAATATTAAAAATTTAGATATTAAGAATAAAGATAAAGTGCAAGGGCTTGTATTTCAAAATACGAAAGAAGAATATATTTTAAAAAGCTTTACAGATGGACATTATTGTGCGACAGGGTCTAAGAATGGACTTTTGGTAACAAAGGGAAACTGTAGTGATCAAACAGATTTATATGCAGCACTATCTTTAGAAGTGCTTGATACAACTACGAGAAGTGCGACAATAAAAGCAACAGCTAGCGATGATACCGGGATTACCGGATATTCCTATTGTATTGAAGACTGTGGGAATGAAGCTAATTGGATAAAAAGTAATGAGGATATCTATAAATTTGAGTCTTTAAAGTTCAGTCGTAAATATGAAGTTCACGTAAGAGTAACGAATCGTATTGATAAGGTCACTGAAAAAACGATTGATGCAGTGACAAAAGAGTTACCAACTGCATCCTATAGTGTCAGCCCCAGTGGTTGGACAAAAACAAAAACAGTTGTCATTACCTATCCGAGCAATGTAGAAAACTATATAAGATTATATAGTGGTGTTGCGAAAATGAATGGACAGGTTATTCCAATTGGAGAAAAGATACGAATAGAGGGAACAACACTTGAAGTTTTATTTGAAACGAATGGTTCTATAGAAGCAATTACTAGTGATGGTTTCAATGACACAAGTCCATCAACCTTGACCATTAGTCAAATTGATCTAGAGCCACCGGTTATTAATACTTTAACTGTTAAATCAACAAATGCATCTTATAATGTTCCTACTACTACCATTGTCTCTGATGTAAAAGATAATTCAGGTGCGATAATACAAATGTATATTAGCAATACTGGTTATGAGAAAGATGGTATTTGGGAGATTTATAATACTAATAAAGCGTGGAACGTCGGTGGAACTATTAATGGAGAGACAAAAACGGTTTATATTACCTATATGGATCCGATTGGAAATAAAGTAAATCGTTCTGTTAATTATGTTCTTTATAACGAATGTGGAAGTGGAAATACAACCACGTCTTACGGAAGTTGGGGAAGTTGTAGTAAAGCTTGCGGCGGAGGAACACAAAGTAGAAGTGAGACTGTGAAAGATAATAAAACTTCTAAAGTTTGTTCTACATCGACAGGTACGCAAAGCTGTAATACCCAAACTTGCTGTAGTTCAACAGTAGATTATCAGTGGGATGCATGGGGAGCATGTAGTAAGATATGTGGAGGCGGAGTACAATATCGAACGGTTCATAAGAAATCAAATTATGATGGATCCTATTGTGGAAGCTATACACAATCACAAAGTTGTAATACAGGAAGCTGTGATAATCCTGACAACTATGATTGGTCAAAGAGTAAAGCTTGTGATGCAGCAGCTTTTCAAGCGATAGCTAATAATACCACTCTGTTTAAAAATTATATCGAACATCAACAATTTCGAAATGCGATGTATGATTGTGCAAATGTAACAGCTAATATTTTAAGGAATACTGATGGAGCATGGAATGCGCTAAAGCAAAGTAGTCGTTATTCGTTAGTATCAGGGAATGGTAGTGCTACAAGTTGTACTTGTAAATACAACAGTAATTCTAGTAGTGCGTATAAAAATTGTCAAAAGCCAGCTTGTGCTGGAGCTTATGATCAGTTTTCTTCTGGAATTATTTATGGTGGAAGAGTTTTAGTGTTGAGTGCTAGTACAGACCGCTACTTAGGTACAAAGTATGATGATGATGGATTTGGAAAAGCAGATAACGAAACAAAATCAGTAGATTATACTTACCGATCTTATTTCTTACTCGGATCTTCTTATAAAGTCGATTCTTATCGTGGATGGGGTTCATGTAATCGTACTACTAACGGAAATCTTGATCTAAATGTTTGTAGTGGAACTTGGGCAGAACGATATAACAGGCAATCCTTATTTTTACCTAATCTAAGAGTTGGACTATATTGGTACTATGATTATGATAACGGAAAGTCTGGGTCTAAGATTGAAAATCACTATTATAATGCTACTGTTTATGTGCAAATATTTATTATTTAATTAAGGAAAAGATTGAATAGAAAATTCAATCTTTTTTATTTCATACTGATAAAATAAAAACCATTAGATTATTATTATTTTTGTTAGTATAAAAATTTCTGATTAAAATAATTTTATTAAATAAATTTGAATGCCTTTTATTTGACTATAAAGGATAACTACTGTAAAATAAAATATAATAATAAGAATATAATAGTAAGATAGGTGGTAATATGAAAAATAAAAGTAAGGAAAATAAAATTCGTGGTTTTACTTTAGTAGAACTTTTAGCTGTAATTTTAATTATCGCAGTTATTACTTTAGTTGTAACACCATTGGTAGTAAACCAAATTGAAAATGCGAAAAGGAATACCTTTATTGCTAGTGCAAAAAATACAATTGATGCCGCAAATCTTTACGTAAGTAAAAATGAGACTCTATCTAAAGATGGTTTCAATATTAAAAATTTAGATATTAAGAATAAGGACAAAGTCCAAGGACTCGTCTTTCAAAATACGAAAGAAGAATATATTTTAAAAAGTTTTACCGATGGGCATTATTGTGCAACAGGATCTAAAAATGGACTTACAGTGACAAAGGGTGACTGTAGTAATCAAAAAGATTTATATGCGGCACTATCTTTAGAGGTTATTGATACAACTACTAGAAGTGCAACAATCAAAGCAACCGCTAATGATGATACAGGAATTACTGGATATTCCTATTGTATTGAAAATTGTGGGAATGAAGAAAATTGGATAAAAAGTAATGAGGATACCTATAAGTTTGAATCATTAAGATTCAGTCGCAAATATGAAGTTCATGTAAGAGTTACCAATCGTATCGATAAAGTCACTGAAAAAACGATTGATGCCGTAACTAAAGAATTACCAACCGCATCCTATAGTGTCAGCCCCAGTGGTTGGACAAAAACGAAAACAGTTGTGATTACCTATCCGAGCAATGTAGAAAATTATATCAGATTATATAGTGGTGTCGCTAAAATGAATGGACAGGTTATTCCAATTGGACAAAAAATAAAGATAGAAGGAACAAAGCTTGAAGTTTTATTTGAAAGTAATGGATCTATAGAAGCAATTACGAGTGATGGATTTAATGATACAAGTCCATCCACTTTAACGATTAGCCAAATTGATTTAGAACCACCAGTAATTAATACTTTGATAGTCAAATCAACAAATATATCTTATAATGTACCTACTATTACTATTGTTTCTGATGTCAAGGATAATTCAGGTGCGATTATTCAGATGTATATTAGTAATACTGGATATGAGAAAGATGGTATATGGGAAATCTATAATACCAATAAGGCATGGAATGTTGGAGGAACGATTAATGGGGAGACCAAAACAATCTATATTACTTATATGGATCCGATTGGGAATAAAGTAAATCGCTCTATTAATTACGTTCTTTATAATGAGTGTGGAAGTGGAAATACAACTATCTCGTATGGAAGTTGGGGAAGTTGTAGCAAGGCATGTGGTGGAGGAACCCAAAGTAGAAGTGAAACCGTAAAAGATAATAAAACTTCTAAAGTTTGTTCGACGACAACAGGTAGTCAAAGTTGCAATACTCAAACTTGTTGTAGCTCAACAGTAGATTATCAGTGGGATGCATGGGGAGCATGTAGTAAGACATGTGGAGGCGGAGTACAATATCGAACGGTTCATAAGAAATCAAATTATGATGGATCCTATTGTGGAAGTTATACACAATCCCAAAGTTGTAATACAGGAAGTTGTGATAATCCGGACAACTATGACTGGTCAAAAAGCAAAGCTTGTGATGCAGCAGCTTTCCAAGCTATTGTAAATAACACAGCTTTATTTAAAAACTATATTGAATATCAACAATTCCGCAATGCAATGTATGATTGTGCAAAAGTTACATCCAGTATTTTAAGAAATAGCGATGCAGCGTGGACAGCATTAAAACAAAGTAGTCGATATACTTTTGTATCTGGGAACGGAAAAAGTGGAAGTTGTACTTGTTATACGCAAAAAGATACTGCGAGTAATGATAAGACATGTGCTAAACCAGCTTGTAGTGGGCAATATGAACAGTTTGTATCAGGAACCATCTATAATGGAAAAGTATTAGTATTGAGCGCAAGTACTACCCAGTCATATTCATCAACTTATGATGGATATGATGGATTTGGTGATTATGATGATACAGGGAGTTCTTGGGATAAATGGGGATATACGGCTTTTCTCTTTGGAGCTGGAAATGATATTCAGGACTTTAGAGGTTTCGGATCATGTAATAGAACAAATACAGGAGATATAAATCTTAGTATTTGTAATGATAATTATTTAAAGAAATTCAATCGACAAGCCATATTTTTACCTGGTTTAAGAGTTGGTTTGTATAGATTATATGATTATTATAGTTATAAGTCTATGAATTCTTGTAAGCAAGAAAATTACTATTACAGCGGAACTGTTTATGTACAAATCTTCCGTATTTAATTGATGTGGAAATTTAAAAATTATTAAAGCTATGACTATAGATTAAATAGAAATACGATAAGTAGAAAGAAGGATAAAAATGAGTTTTGAACAATGCTGTGAAAAATTAGGAATGGATTCAACCCAAGTTGACATTGACTCTATTAAAAAAGCTTATAGAAAGAAAGCCAAAGAATGGCATCCAGATGCTCATGAAAAGGGAGGACCAGAAGAGGTTGAGCAAGCTAAAAAGAACATGCAGTCAATTAATCAAGCTTATACAACAATATCAGAAAATTATTATGAATATACTGCTAAAGAAAGTATGAATGTAACTCAAGAAAAAGAATCTGACAAAGAAGAATCTAAAACTCAAAGTACTAACTATCACTATGAAGATTACGATAGAAGATATAGTGATTCTGAACAGGCCAAAAGAGATCAAAAGAGAGAAGAAAAGAATGCTTTTTTCAATAATTTTAAATTTCAACAAAGTGAAAGCAAGGCTACAATTAATAGTGCAGATGAAAATACAACAACAGAAAAACAATCTCAAGAAGATAAAACTTGGAGGAACCAACATATATATGCTAATATGGTAAAAGAGATTTACGAACAAGAAATTTTCTCTATTTTGTTAGCTTATATGCATCAAATATATAAAGATTTAGATAAAGATATGATCATTAATTACTATACAGCATACATGAATGCTCTACAGAATATCAATACACCTCTTACAGAACAGAGAAATGTATCTAGAAGGGCATAAAAATATAAATAATAGTCAATAATTTTTAAAAGGAATCGAGAAGATTTCTTTTCCTTTTGCAACAGCATACTTTTGGAAGTATATTCAATCTAAGAAGTATATTCAATCTAAGTAGTATATTAATTTACACATAAAAGGAAACATGTTATACTTATAGAAGAGTAGAAATGAGTGATAGTTTGAACACTACAATTATTAATGAAATTAGTAAAAAAGAAAATATTGGAGAAAATCAGATAGAAGCAACATTAAAACTACTGTCTGAAGGGAATACAATTCCTTTTATTGCAAGATACCGAAAAGAAGTAACAGGAAATCTAGACGAAGAACAAATTCGCAAAATTAGTGATGTATATGAATATCAAATTAATTTATTAAAACGAAAAGAAGATGTCATTCGATTAATTGATGAAAAAGGACTCTTGACTGATGAATTAAGGCAATCGATTATGAACGCAGAAAAATTGGTCGAAGTGGAAGATTTATATCGTCCATATAAAGAAAAGAAAAAAACAAAAGCAACAGATGCGATTCAAAATGGATTAGAACCACTTGCTAAAATGATAATGTCTTTTCCAGTAGAAGGAGCTCTTGAAAAAATGGCAACTTCATTTATAAGTGAGAAAGTTCCAACAATAGAAGATGCATTAACAGGTGCGAAATATATTATTGCTGAATGGGTTAGTGATAATGCCTTTTATCGAAAATGGATCAGAAGAGAAATTTACCGAAATGGAATTTTAAAAACTGCTGTCAAAAAAGATGCAGTGGACGAAAATAAAACATATGAAATGTATTATTCTTATGAGGAGCCAGTTAAAGCAGTAAAGCCACATCGTATTTTAGCTATTAATCGAGCTGAGAAAGAGAAAGTAATTTCTGTAAATGTTGAAAGCAATACCGATTTTATTATTGAATATCTTGAATCTAAAGTTACTAAAAATGCTGATTCTTTTGTAGTACCTTTGGTAAAAGAAGCGATTTCTGACAGTTATAAAAGATTGATTTATCCAAGTATTGAGCGAGAAATCAGAAGTGAATTAACTGAAAAGGCTGAACTAGTTGCAATTGAAAACTTTGGAAACAACTTAGAAAAATTGTTATTACAACCACCGATGAAAGATAAAATGGTGCTTGGATTTGATCCAGCTTACCGAACAGGATGCAAGTTAGCAGTTATTGATCCAACAGGAAAAAAACTAGCAATAAAAGTAATCTACCCTCATGAACCACATAAAAAATATGGGGAAGCAAAAAAGATCGTGTTAGATTTAATTGAGCATTATAAAATTGATTTAATAGCAATTGGAAATGGAACTGCATCTAGAGAAAGTGAAGCATTTATTGTTGATGTTATTAAAGATGCGTCACGAAAAGTTGAGTACTTGATTGTTAGCGAGGCTGGTGCGAGTGTATATTCGGCTTCTAAATTAGCCATAGAAGAGTTCCCAGATTTACATGTAGAGGAAAGAAGCGCTATCAGTATTGGAAGAAGACTACAAGATCCATTATCCGAACTTGTAAAAATTGATCCAGAGAGTATTGGTGTTGGACTTTATCAACATGATGTTTCAAATAAGAAGTTGACTGAGTCTTTAGACTTTGTCGTTTCAAAAGCAGTTAATAGTGTAGGTGTTAATATAAATACAGCTAGTGCCTCTTTGTTAAAATATGTTTCTGGTATTACGAAACGAAATATTGATAAAATATTAGAGTATCGTGATCAGCAAGGAAAATTTAAATCTAGAGCAGAACTTAAAAAGAAAAAGATTTTGAGTGATAAAGTATACGAGCAAGCTATTGGGTTCTTGAGAATTCCAGATGCTGAAAATATTCTAGATCGTACAGCTATTCACCCAGAAAGTTATCAAGCTACCGAACGGCTATTAAAAGAACTAAATATGGCTGCAAATGATGTGATAACGGAAGATGGCAAGCAAAAATTATCTATGGTTAATGCTGATTTAGGTAAGAAGATTGGAATAGATCACTATACATTAGAGGATATGATTGGATCTTTACAGAAACCAAATCGTGATCCACGTGATGATATGCCTAAACCTCTTTTAAAAAGTGATATTTTACATATTGAAGATTTGAAGATTGGTATGAAATTACAAGGTACTGTTCGCAATGTTGTCGACTTTGGTGCGTTTATTGATATTGGCTTGCACGATGATGGTTTAGCCCACATTTCAAAATTAAGCAATCAATATATCAAACATCCAAGTGAAGTAGTTAGTGTTGGAGATATTGTGGATTGCTATGTTGATGATATAAATATTGATAGGGGAAGAGTAAATCTATCCTTAATAGAAAGGTGATGAATTATGGAAAATAAAAAAGAAATGTATATATGGATTGCTTTTATAGGTATTGTTGGTTTATTTATTCTATTGTTACCAACTATTGATGATTATGTGTCAGGTAGAAGAAAACTTCGTGAAACTACAACTTCCACAAATACAAATAAAAATAATGATATAAACAAGCAAAATGAACAGACAAAAGATGTAATTACGGAGATTAGTTGTTCTTTACCAGAAGAGGATACTGATATTGAAAAAATCACTAAGAGTGTAAAGTTTACTACGAAGAATGACAAGTTAGCTACAATTAATACAACAAAACTTTACAAATATGAGGATGAGGATGATTATCAATTTGCGAAAGAAGATATTGAAACAGCAACTGACCTTAAAGGAACTGGGTATGAAATAACTTCGACTTTTGATGACCCGAATTTTGCTTATACTATTCAGATTAATATTGATTATAGTACTTTTGTAATTACAACTACTACGAACAATTCTATTTTGGAATCAGAGATATCTTATCCTAAGACGAGAACTGATCTAGAATCATATTTAAGTAGTAATGGTTACACATGTTCTAAAAAAGCTAGTTAACACTAGCTTTTTGTTTCTTTTGAATGCAATATAGATAGTTTATATCTTCTGTATGATAACATGTAATATCATATCCTATCTCTGTTAAATCTTGTTTTTCATTTGATAAAATTAGAATCATTCCTTTTTTATTTAAATAGGGAAGATATTCTTTATAATTTTTATTCATTAAGAGAATGAGACTTAGCTTTCCAAAATAAGAATTATTTATTGCTGTTAATGATTCTTTTTTTGTAATCGTCTTTATAAAACCTTCATAAAGCTCATTTTGATTCAATACAACATCACTTTCTCTTAATATTATTGCAATTAATCGTTTTAATGGGTGCTCAATCGATAATTGAAATCCTTGATATGTTTTTCTTTTTTCTAATTCTTGATCAATCGCATTTAGTACACCAAACTTTTTGGTTAACCATGATGGTTCAATTAGTTCGATTGGATCTGGATCTCCCGTAATTCTATGAATTACAATTTCTGGTCTTAAAAGTTCTAATTGATTGCAAACGATTTGAATATAGTCTTCTTTTGAGAGTACAGGAAAAGGATTTTTTTTATATAATATTCCTAATTTAGTATGTTTTAAAATATGGAGCATATGAATTTTAATCCCTTGAATGTCTAGTTTATTTAAATATTTGACAGTTTCATACATCATGGTTTTCGTTTCGTAAGGAAGACCATTAATGATATGAACAACAACATTGATATTTCTTTTTCTAAGTTCTATCACACAGCTATGAAAAGTATCTAAATCGTGACAGCGATTAATAAGATTCGATGTTTCGGCATGGATTGTTTGCAATCCTAATTCAATTGTTAAAAAGGTTTTCTTACTTAATGCTTCTAAATAGTTCATGCATTCATCCGTAATTGCATCGGGTCTCGTCGCAATTGCAAGACCAACCACATTGGGTTGATTTAAAATTGTTTCATAATATGATTTTAAGATTTCAAGAGGCGCATAGGTATTCGTATGAGCCTGAAAGTAACCAATATATTTTGCGTTTGGCCATTTTTTATGAAGAACTTCTTTAACAGAGTTAAATTGTTTTACTAAACCATCTTTTAGATTACCAGCGAAATCACCACTACCGGAAGGTGAACAGTAAATACAACCACCTCTCCCAACTGTACCATCGATATTTGGGCAAGTAAATCCAGCATTTAAACTGACTTTAAATACTTTTTCTCCAAAGGTATGTTTATAGAAATTATCTAGGGTATAGTAGCGTTTGTTTTCACTCTTATATTGAAATAGATTCATGTAATCACCTCCACCAATTATACCTTATTTTTACCTTTTTTCCAGAATTTGTGAAAAAATAGTGAAAAAAGAACGAAATTCTTTCTATATTCATTAATATTTGCTATAATTATAGTGGAGGTTAAATAATGAAAAAGAAAAATGATTTACTAAAAGCAATTGGTATTTTCTTTTTAGTTTATATCGTATTAAGCTGGATCGTTCCAACTGGATATTTTTCAAGTGGTAGTTTTACAAAAGGTTCTACATCTCCACTTGGAATCTTCGATATATTAAGATATCCAATTGTAACACTTACAAGTAGTGTATTTGTTCTTAATGCTCTTGTTATTCTTCTTATTGGAGGACTTTATGGAGTATTAAATAAAACAGAGGCATATGGAGCTTTTGTTTCAAGAATTGCGAAAAAGTTCAAAGGAAAAGAGAAAAGTTTTCTAGTTATTTCTATTCTTGTGTTTAGTATTTTAACTAGTTTAACAGCTCTGACTTTACCAATGTTTGTATTAGTTCCATTCTTTGTTGCTGTAATCTTACTATTAGGTTATGGAAAGATAACAGCTTTATTATCGACAATTGGTGCTATCTTAGTTGGTAATATGGCTTCAACTTATGGGTTTAATATCAATGGTTACATTTCTTATTTCTTTGGAACAGATATTAATAAGATGATTGGTTATCGTCTAGGATTATTTGTTTTAGTAGTAGGACTTCTTATTTTTGTAACTTTGAAATCTGCTAAAATGATAAAAGGAGAAATTTCAAAGAAAAAAGGTAAAAAAGAAAAAGAGGAAACTATTGTTTCTGAAAAACAAGAAATTCCATTCTTAGAAGTAAAGGAAAAAAGCAAAAAAAGTATCGTACCAATGTTAATTATTTTTGGATTAATGTTCGTTCTTACTTTAATAGGAATGTATAATTGGGCGAATGTAAATGCTAAATTCACATTCTTCAATAACATTCATGAAGCAATTACTGATTTCACAATCGGTAATACTGCAATTTTCAAAAATATTCTAGGTAGTATTGATCCACTTGGATTTTGGACAAATTATGAATTTGCAGTTTTATTAATTGTAACAAGTTTCTTAATTGGATGGATTTACAATGTAAAATTCAAAGATATGGTTCGTTCTTTCATCGATGGTATGAAAGAGATGCTCCCAGTAGCATTCTATGTAATGATTGCTTCTATCATTTTCTTATTAATGAATAGTGATTCAAGTGGTAGTACTTATTTCAATACCGTTGCAAATGGAATATTAGGATGGACTAAAACTTATGATTTAGGAAATTTTGTGAATGTTTTGATGAATGGATTAATCGCACTAATTGGTGGTCTATTCTTTAATGACTTCCCATATTTGATTAATTCACTAACTTCACAACTTTCATCATTATACAAAGACACTACTTTAATTGGTTTAATTTATCAAAGTATTCATGGACTTGTTATGTTAGTTGCACCAACAAGTGTTATCTTAGTTGCAGGTCTTAAATATTTAAATATTTCTTATACTGAATGGTTAAAGAATATTTGGAAATATTTATTAATGGCATTTATCGCAATTTTAATTATTTTAATTCTTGCAATGCTATTAGTGTAAAAGTTACTTCGGTAACTTTTTTATTTTGCCTTTATTTTCCAAGAAAGTTAAGAAAAAAGATTGCTACAAATAGGGAAATATGCTATAATTTGTCTATAAACAGTAGGTAGGGGATGAAATTATGAAAGAATTTAAACCAATGATTACTTTTGTAACCGATGATGGTGATGAAGTAGAAGCAGAAGTATTAATGTTTTTTAGTTATGAAGAAAATCCTGAACGTAAATATATCGTTTATACGTTTAATGAAAAAGATAAAAATGGGATGTATATAGTTCATTCTGGTATTTATCATGAAGTAGATAATAAGAATGTTGAAATTCTTAAAATTGAAGATCAAACTGAGTGGAATCGTGTTAAGGAAACAATGCGAGATGCTGTACGTGAGGGGAGAAAGGTAGAAGATGAATAGAATAGAGATTGTAGTTGAGCAATTAAAGAAAATTGTAAGTGATACAAAAACGAAAGTAAACGGAGAAGCTCTTAAGAATATTTCTGATGCTATTCGTAGTAAAATACCGGGAGTTAATAATCTCTTAAGTTTAAGTTTGGAAAAACTGATAGATTCTAGTCAAGAAAAAATTGATAAATATAACGCTGACTTTGCCGATAGAGAAGAACTTGCTAGTGAAATAGAGCAACAAATTGATGAAAAAAAAGATATGGAAAGTAATGTGGTGGATGATCCAACAGATCGATTTAGTTCCATTCCTCTTATAGCTAAAGAAGCAACTATTAATCGATTAAAAACAAAATATGATTCTTATGCTATCAAGAGTTTTGCAGAAGTGATTGCAAAAGAAGAGTACAAAAAATTGCAATCTAATTCAAAGGTTTCTTTAGATTTTTTTACCAATATTTCATTAAAAAGAAAGTCACATAAGTTCGCAAAAGCTGTATATGATGGCGTTCAAATGGCATATGAGGATATTGAAACAGGATTATACAAATTGGACAGTTTCGACTATCCTATAGAAAGTATGGCATACCAAATGGCTATAACTGAATTTTATAAATTACAAGCCGACGGTGATGAGGGAATTATCAAAGATGATACAACAGGAAAAACAAGATTATCTGGTGCTGTAAAAAATTTTATCAATACCAAGGTTTTTATAACTGCTACAGAAAAATATATGGAAGATTTAGAAACTGAAACATTTTTGGGGCAAGAAAAAGCAGAAGATAAAACGCAGGATAATACAGGATTTTTATTAGCAATCACAAAGTATAATCAATTTGCTAAAAAAGGAGGTTTGAAAAATTTATTTCCTATCTCTTTGGATGAAAATATTTCAAAAGCAAATGCAAATGCCTATTTTGATATGGTTTTAATGACTATTTATTTACAGACACATCCTATCCTTACTGAAATTGATTCTGATATGGCTAAAAGTCTTATTGCTGATTTAAAAAAAGAATTAGAAAAAGAGGATAATTTCTTAGAGCAGTGGTGTAAAGATCATAATACAGATGATCATATTCAAATCGCTACAAAGATTTATTTGCAACATTTAAAACTTCGCGAAGAAAATTTGCCTGAATTGCGTGCAAGTAAAGAATATAAAAAAGATGCTGAATCAATTGAAAAAGAGAATAATATAGAACTACAAAATAGATTTATTGTGGCAACACAATTCTGTGATAATTTTGTGGATAAGTGGGAAGAACATTATAAGGAATTAAATGGTAAAGGAAAATTTTCTGCTTTATTAACTTTTTTAGTCGAGAATCATACCCAATTTCTAGAAGATAGTAATATTTTAGATAAAAATGTAATCAGTAATAAAAAAATGATATCTGAAAATAGTGGGACAAGTATTATTGTTGATGATCTAACAGATGCTATTAGAATTTTAAAAGAGGAAGAGGAGCATAAGAATGATAGTAGTGTTCCTTCAGAAACTAAAGAGGAAGAATCTATGGTAAATGCAAATGAAACAATTGAAAACATTGAGGTTGCTCATACTTTAGAGCAAGGTCAAGCTGATGACAATATTTTAAATGATATACAACCACAAAAGATGTCCTCTGAAATAAAGGATGTGAATATGGAACAAACAACGGTACAACCAATTGATACAATAAAAGATAATATGACTGGTAATGATCCAACACAACAAAATGTGACATTTAATTTAGAATCATTTTTATCTGCTATAATACCTCAAGATGCACCTAGCCACATAAAAAATAATATGACAAATAAGGTTACAAAAGTGGTAGAAGTTATGACGTCTCTTCTTGGTGATATGCAATATTTTTATGGAACAGAAGCACGAAAAGAAGTGAATTTGTTAGAAACAGCAAATGCAAAATTGAAGGACGAAAGTGCTAGTTTAAGAAATGAAGTTCGACAGGTAAGATATTCTACAGAAACTAAATTAGCTGAAAAAGATAGAAAAATAGCTGAAATGGAACGAAAAGTTAATGATACTACTCGTTCAATTACTGTAGAGAAATCAAAACAATTTGAACAAGCAAAAGAAATTCGTTCATTAAAAAATCAATTATCTGACACTGAAAGTAAAGTTAGCACAACTGAATTCGACAAAGTAGTAGCTGATACTGCATTTGATATTGCTTATACGACTGTAGTTGGATTCTATAAAAACATTAATGTGATTCCTCCAACAAAGGAGAGCTATTATATTGATGCTAAAAAAAAATTAACTGGTGAAATAGTTCAGGTAAATATGGAACAGGAACAAACAATGGGAAAAGGAAAATAATCCTTTCCTTTTTTGTTGTATTTTGTCGTTCTATATAGTATACTTCAAGTAGGAGGTAGGTATGGCATATATATGGTTAGGAATTGTGATAATACTGGCAATTATTGAGTGTTTAACAATTAATTTAACAACAATTTGGTTTGTACTTAGCGGAATAATCGCTTTAATTATTTCTATTTTTACAGATTCATTTCTTTTACAATTTGGGTTGTTTTCCATTTTAGGTGTTATTTTGATGATTTTAACAAAACCTCTTTTAACAAAGAAATTAAAAGTGAAATCAGTTCGAACAAATTTAGATCGAATTATTGGAATGGAAGGCGTTGTGACAGAGACGATACAGCCATTTGAACCAGGAGAAGTAAAAGTAGATGGTAAACGCTGGACAGCGATTGCAAAAACAATGATAGAAACTGGCACCTTAGTACGAATCGATGAGATTTCAGGTGTAAAAGTAAAGGTAAGTATTTTGGAGGGATAGATTATGGAAATTTTTATTATTATTTTGGTTTTAGCTGTGGTTTTAATTGTACCAAATGTGAAAATTGTACCACAAGCGAGATCATATGTTATTGAACGATTAGGTTCTTATTTTAAAACTTGGGAGAATGGATTACATGTTAAAATACCATTTATAGATCGTATTTCAAATAGTGTTACATTAAAGGAAATTGTAAAAGATTTCGCACCACAACCAGTAATTACAAAGGATAATGTAACAATGCAGATAGATACTGTGGTATATTTTCAAATTACAGATGCGAAATTATATACTTATGGGGTAGAAAATCCTTTAAATGCAATCGAAAATTTAACTGCAACAACACTTCGTAATTTGATTGGTGAATTAGAACTTGATCAAACACTAACTTCAAGAGATGTTATTAATACTAAGATGCGTGCTATATTGGATGAAGCAACAGATCCTTGGGGAATTAAAGTAACTCGTGTTGAAGTAAAAAATATTTTACCACCACGCGATATTCAAGAAGCAATGGAAAAACAAATGCGTGCCGAAAGAGAACGTCGTGAAAAAATTCTTCAAGCAGAGGGTGAGAAAAAATCTAGTATTTTAATTGCCGAAGGAGAAAAAGAGAGTGCTATTTTAAGAGCAGAAGCAAAAAAAGAAGCCCAAATCCGTATTGCCGAAGGAGAAGCTGAGGCACTTATTACAATGAAACAAGCTGAAGCTGATGCGATTCGTTTAATTAAGGAAGCAAAACCTGATGAATCTGTTTTAACTTTAAAAGGCTTTGAGGCATTAAAAGAGATTGCTCAAGGAGAAGCTACAAAGATTATTGTTCCATCTGATTTACAAAATATAGCAACAATTGGAACAACAATTAAAGAAATGCTGAATGATAAGAAATAAACTGGTGCAGACCAGTTTTTCTTTATAACTTCAAATAAAAATCAAAATTGATAAAAACAGTGTAAAAAGGAAAAAATCAAGAAAAATTGATTTTTTTCTTGAATCTGTTTCTTTTTCATGTACAATGTTATTAGGTGGTAGTATGAATTATGTTAGAATAAAACCAATTGTAATTGCAGGTGGGATCATTTTATGTCTATCTCAGTTGTATACAGAATTGGGAACGGTAAAACTTGAAAAGAATTCAAATGTAGTAGAGGGTACTTTATATATTAATTCTAAGGAACTGGAACATTCGATGAATATCAATTATCAGATGGACGAGAAAACTATGGATACAGGAGTCGTTACAGATATTTTATCTTATAATCGAAGCGATGGTACTCAAGGAACGATCGTTGTAGTGGACGAGTCTATTGAAGCATTAATAAATCATTATTGTAAGGTTTTTAATGTCAATTATGAAATTGCCAATTCAATTGCTCAATCACATATAAAATCTGATTCATTTAAGAATAGTTTCAACATTCCAGGAACTACAGTTCGAGGGCAAGAAAGAGTGTTTTCTAATCTGGAAGCGGGGATTATTGCTTTTGTAAAATCTTTAAAAGAAAGACCAGATAAATATGGTTATACGAAGGAAGCTATTTTTTATGATTATCAATATACAACAGATCAATTAGATGAGGACTTAATTGCTCATACTTGTGAGGTTTTTGGTAATATGATTCCAAAAGAAATTGTACTTTCTATTTTTCTTCATGAATCTCACATCAAAACAAGTACTCAATATATGGATTTTAATAATGGTTATGGTATCACAGGAACGAATGGCTCTTTGCTCACTTTTTCAAATCGTGAGGAGGCAACGATTACTGCTGTTATGAATCATATCTATCGCTATGTAATTGATGAAAATTTCAATCCAACAGATTCCAATTTTTTAGCTCAGATGCAACCAATTTATGCACCGATTGGAGCTTTGAATGATCCTAATAATTTAAATCAAAATTGGTTAACGGGAGTTCGTCATTTTTATAATATTGTGAATCAAGATTACTATGCCTATAGTAATTCAACAAATTATCTTGATGAAGTCAAGCTAGCAACGACAAAATAGAGAATACTAAGTTTTTAGTATTCTTTTTACATGTTTCCCTTGATGAACTGTTACTAGTAGGATGTTTACACTTGTCGCAATAACTAGCCCCCATAGACCAATTTTCATAAGACTGCATATAAAGAGCAGAGCCGTTCTAGAAACAACCCCAAGTATCGTTCCATTCATAGCAACCTTCGCTTCCCCCATTGCTTGTAGGGCACTTGTGAGTGGTGCTTGAACATAATGAAAAATACAGATTGGTGCAAGTATTTTTAGATACTCGACTCCATCAATAGAATGATATAAAAAATATAAGAAAAACTCAGGGAATAATTCAAAACAAATGGTGATTGGAATGCCGATTAATAAGGAAAAAAAGATTGCTTGATTAATTTTTTTCTTGGTATGAATTTTATTTCCTCGACTGTAAGATTTACTGACGACAGGAATTAATGCTTGTGAAATTGCCATCGTAAAAAAAGATGGTAAAAGAAGCAATGGTAATACATAACCACTTATGATGCCGTACTCCTTTACAATAAAAGAATTGGAATAACCTATTGCGAGCAAAGTTGAAGTTAAAATAATTGGCTCTAAAAAGTAACCGATATTTCCAATTAATCTACTACCTGTTGTAGGAATACTGATTCCTAAAATATCTTTCATATTTTGTTTCTGAACAATAAAGTCTTTTTTTTCTATTTTAAAGCCTTTTGGTAAGAAGAAAAAGAAAACTAAGATCGAAGTAAGTTCACTTAAGATATTAGAAAGAATTAAGAATGCGACTGTGATTTCGATACCTTTTGTAAGAAAATAAGGTAAGAAAAGAAAAATCAATATCAGTCTTACAATATCCTCTAACACATTGGAAAGCACATGTGGAAACATCTTTTCTTTCCCAAAAAAATAACCTCGTAAGATAGAAGAAATACTAATGAAAGGTAAAACAAATCCGATTGAGATAATTCCTAGATAGGTTCTCGGCTCATGTAAGAAAACATCTGTTATAATCCTTCCTCCGATAATTAAAATAAGCATTAATACAAGATTCATAATAAGAGAAATTGGTATGACAGAAAATACTAAATTCTTATTATTTCTTCTATCTTCAGCAACTAACTTAGAAATTGCTACTGGAAAACCTAACTGAGCCAGGGCGATAAATAAGGAGAAGGTTGGTGAAATCAACATATATACACCGATTCCTTCTGCGCCCAAAAAACGGGTCATTATGATTTTAATAACCATCCCTAGAATTTTCGTTATAAAACCACCTAACATCAGAATAATCGTCGATTGAATAAATTTACTTTTTTTCATGTTTTCTCCTTTCAAAATCCCTTGTTTTCATATATAATATATATGTGAATCTTTACCCGTTTAGTATAAGGAGCGTGTAATATGGAATCAATGGACTTGACATTTTATTCATCCGATCAGCTTTATGAACGAATGAAACCTGCACTGTCTGCAAAACAGCAGGAAATGAGAAGACATCATTACGCATACCTAGAGAAAGAAGATATATGGAACTATTTGATTGAAAAGAAATGGAAACATGCTTCTGATCTGTCGTTATATCAAATGGTTAGTGATGTTTTTAACGTCGATGAGGAACAAGTAGAACTTTATGTTCGTGGAAAATTAAATTCTCGAACTAGAACGGATTATTTTGAAGAAAAAGGTGAGTAAATTGAAAAAATCAAAAGGAATGTTATTATATAGTTTATTAGTTATTTTACTTGTAGGGATACTCGGTTATTTATTACCGTCTATTATTAAAAATCAAAAATTTGGATTAGACTTAAAGGGCGGATTTGAAGTTCTTTATGAAGTAAAAGGTTTAAATGGAGAATCAGTATCCAAAGATGCGGTAACCAGTACTTATAAAACAATGATGAAACGTATTGATGCACTGGGTGTTTTAGAGCCAGTGATTACCATTGAAGGAAACAATCGTATTCGTGTTCAATTAGCGGGAGTAACGGATGTGTTAGAAGCTAGAGAAATCTTAAGTAAGGCTGCTAGTTTAACTTTCCGTGATACAAACGATAAGTTACTAATGACAGCAGAAGTTCTTAAAAGTGGAGGCGCAAAGGTCGGAACAGATCAAAAGGGACGACCAGCGGTATCTCTCAGTGTTAACGATAAAGATAAATTTTATAAGGTTACAAAAGAAATTAGTGAGTCAACAGATAATCGAATTGTTATTTGGTTAGACTTTGAAGATGGCAAAGATAGCTTTAAAACAGAACAAAATAGTTGTGGGAATTTAGATTCTTCAAACTGTCTATCTGTTGCAGGGGTATCACAAGGATTTGCTAGTGATGTTATTATTGAAGGAAATGGAAGTTTTACCAAATCACAAGTAACTTCACTTGTAGAGTTAATTAACTCAGGAAGCTTACCAACTAAATTAACCGAATTGTCATCAAAGACAGTCGAAGCTAGTTTTGGTGCCCAATCACTTGATAAAACAATGATTGCAGGAATTGTAGGAGTAGTATTGATTATTGTTTCAATGATTGCCCTATATCGTTTTTCAGGTTTTATTGCAACAGTTGGAATTATTATTTATACAGTTCTTACTTTCGCAACAAATTGGCTAATTGGTGGAGTTTTAACACTTCCAGGAATTGCTGCTTTAGTAATTGGAGTAGGAATGGCAGTCGATTCTAATGTAATCAATTTTGCTAGAATGAAAGATGAACTTCTAAAAGGAAAGAGTCTCAAGGCTTCTTTCAAAGCAGGTAATAAGGAATCGTTAGCTTCAATTATCGATGCGAATGTAACTACTTTGTTGGTAGCAGTTATTCTATTTATATTTGGAGAAAGTTCTGTCAAAGGATTTGCGACGATGTTGATAATAAGTATTTTTGTGACAATGTTTGTTATGGTATTCTTAGTTCGTCTTATCCTTACTAAATTTGTGGAAACAGGGTATTTTGATGATAAACCGAATTTATTCTTAGGCGTTTCTAAAAAGACAATTGAAAAATTTCAAGAAAATAAAATTATCCCATTCTCAAAAATTGATTTCGTAAAACAAGCTAAATGGTTTGTAATGATATCTGTTATCATCTTCGTTGGTGGTATTATTATGACTTTTTCAAAAGGTGTGAATCTTGGAATTGAATTTAAGGGTGGTTCTGATATCACACTTAAAACAGAACAAACAGTAAAAGAGAGTCAACTTAAAAATGATTTAAAAGAATTAAACTATTCTTTAGAAAAAATAGAATTTCTAAGTGATGGTTCGATTAGTATTATAGTGAATGATAATTTGAGTGAAAGCCAGATTGATCAAGCAAAACAATTCTTCAAAGAAAAATATGAAGCAGAGACAGATATTGGTGTTGTTTCAAATGTGGTAAAACAAGAATTAGTAAAAAATGCTTTCTTAGCTTTATTACTTGCGATTGTCGGAATCATTTTATATGTATCTGTTCGTTTTAAATTCAGTTATGCAGTAGGAGCTATTGTATCACTTTTACATGATGCATTCTTTATCTTCTCGTTATTTGCTATTTTACATTTACAAATTACTTCTATTTTTATAGCTGCCGTTCTTTCTATTATCGGATATTCAATCAATGATACAATTGTTACATTTGATCGAATGAAAGAAAACCTAAAATTGAAATATCATAATCAACCAAAAAAATATGAGGATTTAAGAGATATCGTAAATCTAAGTCTACGTCAAACATTTGCGAGAAGCATTATTACGACATTTATGACACTGCTTCCAGTAGTTTCATTAATTATATTGGGTTCTAATGAAATCTTTAATTTTAATATTGCATTATTATTTGGACTTGTTGCTGGAGTATATTCATCATTATTTATGGCCAGTCAACTTTGGATGTTATTAGAAAAAAAACAACTTGGCAAAAAAAATCATAAGAAGTGGTATGCAGAAGAAGGACCAGAAGAATTAAAAGTAAAAGGGGTTAACTCGTAGGGGGGATAATTATGTTACGAGACAGTAACCACAATTATAAATGTATCAAAGATGGGGATTATTATAGAATCCCTTTAACTGCCATTTTAGAGATATTGAATGAATTATCAAAAAAACAAGAATTAACAACAGAGGAGATGCATCAAAAGCATCTCCTACATGACCTTTTTATTGGAAAATTGAATTATCCATTTGAAAATAATTTTTATAAAGTTCCAAAGTATGGTTGTGAGATTGTTGAATGTTTTGCTGAGCTTAAAATTACAGAAGATATGATAGCAGTCGCTTGCTATCGAGCAAAATATGAGAATAGAAAAGAATTATATCATCGTTTAAAAAAGATATTTAACGAAACACATGAGCTTTGTTTAAACGATGAATCATTACAGGGAGTTTATGATAAAATACGTCAGAATGATTCATTATTTGAATATATTACAAAATATGCGACTTTCCAAGAGTATTTGAACCGTAAAACTTCAGGAAAAGTGATAGCTGTTGATGGTGTAAAACATAAAAAAGACCATCAAAAAATAAAAACAGATAATATTATACCTCTAACAGAAAAAAGAAATGGAGATATAAGAGAATCTGCTTAAGAGGAGGTAAGAGGATGAAAACCACAATTGTAATAGAAGATGTTATAGAACGAGTTCGTCTTTATAACGACTGCGAGGCAGAATTAGAATTAATCCGTAAAGCATATGATTATGCCTATCAAATGCATTATGGTGTAAAGAGATTAACTGGTGAAGATTATATTGATCATCCTCTAAATGTAGCTTATATCTTAACCGATGTACAGGCTGATACCGCGACGATTTGTGCGGGGCTTCTTCATGATGTGCTAGAAGATTGTGATATTACAAAAGAAGAACTGGTGAAAGCATTTACAGAAGAAATTGCCAACTTAGTGGATGGAGTTACTAAAATTAATCGACTTAATTTTGATAGTGTAACAAGTGCGACGGTGGCAACACATCGTAAAATTTTAGTTGGTCTTTGTGAAGATGTTCGAGTAATTATTATCAAACTAGCTGATCGTTTGCACAATATGAGAACATTATGGGTTCACTCTGAAAAGAAACAAAAGGAAAAAGCGAGAGAAACTCTCGATATTCTAACACCGATTGCACATCGCTTGGGTATGAATAAGTTTAAAAGTGAACTAGAAGATCTCTCGTTGCGTTATTTAAAACCGGATGTCTATTTTAATATTGTAGAAGAATTAAATCAAACGAAGACGGAGAGAGAAGAATCTGTTCAAAAGATGATGGATTCTGTTTCTAGCTTGTTAGATGCAGCGGGAATCAAACATGAGATTAAAGGTCGAGCTAAGAGTATTTTTAGTATTTATAAAAAATTAGATAAGGGTAAGAAGTTCAGTGAAATTTATGATTTACTTGCTCTTCGTGTTTTTGTAGAGACAGAATCAGAATGTTATCAAACACTGGGAATAATTCATTCTGAATATCGTCCTATTCCGAAACGATTTAAAGATTATATTGCGATGCCAAAGACCAATTTATATCAATCTCTTCATACGACTGTTTTTGGAATTGGCGATTATTTGTTTGAAGTGCAAATTCGTACTTATGAAATGGATGCCGTTGCAGAGCGTGGTATCGCATCGCATTGGTCTTATAAAGAACAAGGAAGTAATAAGCCTTCTGTTCAAAATCAAATGGAACAGAAACTACAATTTTTCCGTTCTATTATGGAATTGAATAAAGAAGAATCGAACGATGAAGCATTTGTTCAATCTGTTCAAGAAGACTTGTTTCAAAATGTAATTTATGTCTTTACACCAAAAGGTGATGTTATCGAACTTCCAAACGGTGCAACTCCAATCGATTTTGCTTATCGTGTGCATAGTCGAGTTGGTGAGACCATGATAGGTGCTATCGTGAACGGGTCGATCGTTCCACTCGACTATACACTACAAGATGGCGACATTATTAAAATCAATACTAATAAGAATTCATTTGGTCCAGGTAGAGAATGGATCAATATGGCTAAAACAACCGGTGCTAAGAATAAAATCAAAGCATTCTTCAACCGTATTGATAAAGAAGAATATCAGAAGAAGGGTGAAGAAATTCTTAATAAGGAATTAAGAAAAAAGAAACTTGTTTTCAACGAATTTTTATCACAATCTAATATTGATAAAATTTTAGAAGAATATAAACTTCGTAATTTAGAAGATCTTTATATTAATATTGGAAATAATAAATTACAATCTGGTGCAGTTATTAACTTAATTACCAACGATGTCGATAAAAAAGAAGAAATTATTTTAAGGAAAACACAAAATAGAGAAGTAGTTCCACCACATGTTAAAAACGATATCATTGTCGATGGAATTGATGAAATTAAAGTTAATATAGCTTCTTGTTGTAAACCGGTACCAGGAGATAGAATTATCGGTTATATTACGAAAGGATATGGAATTACAGTTCATCGAGTAGCATGTCCTAATATGCAAAATATTGATGAACGATTAATCTCTGTTCATTGGAACGAAACGATTGAAAAGAAATATCCAACAACGATTTTAGTACACGCATTAAAGACAGATAATCTTCTCCTTAGTATGATTTCTAAGACTTCTAATCATAATATCATAGTAAGCAGTGTTAATACTTATCCAGGAAAGGATGAGTCCACTTACGAACTTACATTGTTAGTTGCAAACAAGGATACGCTTATGTCATTTATGAATGATGTTTCTTCTATACCAGATGTGTTAGAAGTGGAAAGAGTTATTAAATAATGCGTATTATTGTACAAAGAAGTCTTAATTCTTCTGTATCCATTCATGGAAAAATCGTTGGTGAAATAGAGCATGGTTTAGTTTTATTAATTGGCTTTTCAAGGGAAGACACAATAGATGATTTATTACCCCTTGTTCAGAAGGTTTTGAATTTGAGAATTTTCACAGATGAACAGGGGAAGATGAATCGTTCTATAAAGGATACAAATGGTCAAATTCTTGCTATTTCACAATTTACTTTATATGCTGACACATCGAGAGGGAATCGGCCAAGTTATATTGAGGCAATGGAGTTTGAAAAGGCAAATGCGTATTATCAGCAATTTTGCAGCATGTTAAGAGAACATATTACTGTAGCAACTGGAATTTTTGGCGAAGATATGAAAGTGTCTATCATGAATGATGGACCAGTGACAATTATATTGGAAAGTAGGCGTTAGGAATGTTTAAAAATAGAATTGATTACAAATTGATTAATTTTGCTATATTTGCATTGATTATCTATTTATTTTATCAAACAGGAAATTTATGGCTTGGAATTTTATCGACATTGATGAAAATCATCTTACCATTCTTTTTAGCATTTGGTGTTGCATATGCACTTCATCCATTTGTCAAATATTTAATGAAGAAGAAATTACCGAAGTCTTTAGCTATTTTTATTGTTTTATCTGTGATTACAGGAATTATGATTTTCCTTGTTGTATTGGTAGTACCATTACTATTTAATCAATTAGGAAGTCTATTCAATGGAATTATTACGTTCCTTAAAGAAGTTTCTCATGATTATGATCTACAGTTAGGACCACTTCAAGAATCACTTTCAACATCATTTAATGATATTATCCTGTCACTGGGAAAATATGTCTCAGATGGTGCTGTTAATATGATTGGTGTTTCTATGGAATATTTATCAGTAGGTGTCATTGCTATTTCAGCTGCTGTTTACTTCTTAATTGATATGGATAACATGAGAATGGGGATAAAGCGTTTTCTTCGAAGAAAATCAAAAAAAGCATTGAGATATGTTGCCTTACTTGATCGTGAGATGAAAAAATATTTAACTGGGTTTTTAAAAGTTATGATTATCTCATTATTTGAGTATGGTGCTGTTTATTTAATTATTGGACATCCGAATGCTATTTTACTAGGATTCTTAGCGATGCTTTCTAATTTGATTCCATATTTTGGTGGAATGCTTACTAATGTAGTAGCAGCTATTACTGCCTTTGTTATTAGTCCTGCTTTATTTGTTAAGACAATTATTGCATTTGGAATTTGTTCTTCGCTGGATGGTTATTTAATCAATCCACTTGTATATGGAAAAGCAACAGAAATTCATCCAATTATTGTAATTGGAGCAGTCTTTGCCGGTGGAATATTATTTGGTCTTCTTGGTATCTTTATTTCATTACCACTTGCAATCTTTATTATTACAACTATTAAGTATTTTAAAGAGGATGTTATTGAAAAGATTGAAGATATTAAAGAAAATAAAAAGAAAGAGGCTTAATAAGCTTCTTTTATGTTATAATTTATTTGGTGATAGTATGAAAAAAGTACACGAAAAAGGAAAATTTTTCTTTCTTGTTGGATTAATTTTTATAATTGGTGGATTCTATATCGATAATATGGATGCAGGTAGAATTATGCTTGAATTATTAGGTATCATTTGTTTTGTATTTGGAATGATGTCGATTAAACAAATGAAAAGAGGAATGAGTATTTTATTTTTCTCTGTGTTTCTGTTTATGATTGTTGTAATAGATTATGGCGTAGTGAAGTATTTACATAAAGCTCCTGTATTTGCAATCGCTAAAGAGGAGAACAGTAGAATTCACTATTATGGTGCATTTTATGAGGTTTGGCAGTGTGATCAAAATAATCCTAGAAATGTACAGTTTTCTAATACTTGTGAGGAAAGCTGTATTAGTGAAAAGAATGAAATTAAGTATTTAGAAGAAAAGTTAACAGAGCAAGAAAAAACATCTAGAATAACGACGACTATTGTTACATTAAAAGAACGAACAGGAATAACCGATCAAACTGGTGAGAAGGAATATGTTTTATTTACTAGATTGCAAATGGAACCATTATTTGGAGCAGTAGATATTCATGATTTAACAAATATGAAAATCGGTAAGAAATATCGCATTACTTTTGAAGGAGAATATCAATCTGATGATATTCCGGATAATACTTTATTTCATGATTTGCTACCAATTAAAATAGAAGAAGTAAGTGATGATACTCTATCTTAGTGATAAAGTATTTTTGTTTTAGAAAAAGAATTTTATCATATTATTTACTATATGAGGTGATAATATGTGTACAGCACTTTCGTTAAAGTCAAAGAGAGGAGCTGCCTTCTTCGGGAGAAATATGGATTTCTCTTATGAGTTAGATCCTGAGGTATTTATTGTTCCAAGAGGTTATAGTTTTCAGAATAATTATAGTAATATGGTGTTTGAGACAAAATATAAATTTATTGGAACAGGACAAGATTTAGGGAAAGTTGTTTTTGCTGATGGGATAAACGAAAAGGGAATTGGAGTGGCAGCTTTGTACTTTCAAGGATATGCGGAATATGATACTGAAATAAATGATCAAAAACCAACAATTGGTTCTATTGAAGTAGTAGGATATCTACTTGGGGAGTGCTCATCACTTGATGAAGTAGTAAGGACGATAAATCATGTTAATATCGTTGGAATGGAAGATAGTGTTACAGGAGCTGTTGCACCTCTTCATTGGTTTGTGACTGATAGATCTGGTAACACTGTTACTATTGAAAAAACAACGGGTGGATTACGTATTTTTAGAAATGAAGTAGGAGTACTTGCAAATAGTCCGACTTTTGATTGGCATATGACTAATCTAAGAAATTATTTAAATCTTTCTCCGTATCAATCTTCCACTGTCTCATGGGGAGATATTACAATAACGCCATTTGGACAGGGTGCAGGAACAATTGGCTTACCAGGAGATTATACTTCACCATCCAGGTTTGTGAAAACAGTGTTTCAAAAAAGTTTTGTCAGTCCTGTAGATGATCAACAAACTTTAATTAATTGCTTTAATGTAATAAATGGTGTATCAATTCCAAAAGGGGTCGTTATGACCAGTAGAGATACTCCAGATTATACGCAATATACTGTTTTTATGAATGTAGTGAGTGGAGACTATTATTTTAAAACACATGATAATCCACAAATATTTAGAGTAAATATAAATGATGTTAATAGTAATCAGATTACTTCTATTGGTAAATTGAAAAGGGAAGTTGAATTTAAAAATGTAGTATAAAAGTCCATTATTGGACTTTTTATTCACTGATATATTCCATTTTTTATAAATTAAACCAACAGTGTGTGTACTTTTTAGTAAAAATTAAGTAGAATGAATACTAAAAGGAGCAAGTATATGAATCAACAGAAAATAGGTGAATTTATCGCAGAAATTAGAAAAAGTAAAAATATGACGCAGTCTGATCTAGCACAAAAAATGTCTGTTTCAATAAATGCTGTATCGAAATGGGAACGAGGTTTATCGATGCCCGATGTGTCTTTATTGAAACCTCTTAGTGAAGAACTTGGTATTACGATTAATGAGTTATTGAGTGGAGAAAAGATTCTAGATCAAGATTTGATAGTTAAGAGCGATCAAACAATCTTAAATACAATCCACTATAAAGATCAAGAAAAAAGAAAAGTGATTATCCAGCTAGTTGTTTGCACAATTGCTTTTATAATATTTCTACTGGGGTTGTCTATATGGAATTTCTTTATTCGTGGGGCAGTAGATAATTATGTATCTTATAATATAAAAGAGAGTAATGAATCTATCTATATTTCTGGAAATTTACTGAATGATGAAAAAGTTTTTAATAAGGCTCATGTTGAAATAGAAAACGGAGTAATGCATATCATTCCATATAGTTCTTATGAATCGATTTTTAATAAGAATAATTCTTTTAATATTAATTATAGCTTAAAAAATATTAATCAAATTTATTTTGCGGATGAACTTGTTTGGCAAGATGGAAAAATTATTAGTAGTATAGCAAATGATCTATTTAAAAATAAAAATCCATATGTTGGCAATATGTCTGCCAACGGTAGGATTGCTAATATTCTTAGCATTTCTACGATTCTTGGTAATTATAAAAATAGTTTAATAACCTCAAAACAACCATATGAATGGAATTTTATCTTTGAAGAAAATTATACTTTAGAAGATAGTACTTTTTTAGATAAGAAGATGAATCAATATTCTATTTTATTGCTGTCATTAATTGATAATCTAAGTGTTGTTACATGGACATTTAGTGATGGCAGCAATACTTATCAAAAAAGTATAGATATTGAAGAAGCAAATGAACAAATAAAAATTTTAAAAGGTACAGAATTACCGGATGAAGTCAAAGAATACAGTGTCTCTGCTTATCTTATAAATGAATTATTATCGATGTTCCATCTATAATAGAAATTTAAAAGAATCATGAGGATTCTTTTTTGTGATATACTTAAATAGATATATAGGTGATCTTAAATGAAAAATAAGTTATTCGTTTTTACCTTGTTCTTATGTTTTATTATTATTGTTATAATTGTGATATTATATCACTTCAATATCATTCCACATAAAGCATATAGTGATGCTGATTTTAAAATAAAAACATATATCAGTAATGTCGATAAAGATCAGGATGGAATTGATGATCAAACGGATATTTTAAACAGTGCGAAAGACTATATTTCAACAAAACCAAAATATAAAAGCAAATATTACGATACTGGATATTCCAATGATGAGTATGGTGTTTGTACTGATGTAGTAGCACAGGCTTTACTAAATTCGGGTTATGATTTGATGAAATTAGTTAATCAAGATATTATAAACCATTCTAATATTTATAATATTGATCCAATTGATATGAATATCGATTTTAGAAGAGTTCGTAATCTGAATCTTTATTTTCAAAACACTGCCATGTCATTAACTTTAAACTTAAATAAAATTGAAGAATGGCAAGGTGGAGACATTATTGTATTTAAGACACATATTGGAATTATATCAGATAAACGGAATAAGCATGGAGTTCCATTTTTAATACACCACGCATATAAACATCAATTTCGATATGAAGAGGATATCTTAGAAGGTAGAAATGATATTATTGGACACTATAGAATTAGCTAAAGTAGGAGGAACTATGGAATTTAATTATTATTTTGACTCATTTCCAAAAATAAATTATGGTATTATGAATTATTCAATTGGTATTGCGAATGGTAATAAGCACTATCATTATAATGTAAAAGAAAAAGAGATATATGATCTAGCGTCTATTACAAAATTATTTACCCTGAATATAATTTACAATTTAGAAAAGCAAAATCTAATTCAATATAATAATTATCTTGCAGATTATATTGATTTACCAAATTTAAAAAATGTTACAATTATAGATATTATAAAGATGAGAGGAATTCTTAGAGTGGACCGGAAATTAAGTGATACTAAAACATATGAAGAATTCCAAGAGACTTTAAGATCCGTTCATATTGTTGATGAAGAAAGTACAGAATATAATGATATTGGTTTTTGTATTCTTGGAAACTTGATTGAAAAAGTAACAGGCATCTCATTAAAAGAAAATTTCAATAATTTGTTTGATACACTTGATCTACAGAGTACGAAAGTTTTACCAAATCACAATTATACTATATTAGGTAATGGTAATAGCCTTTATTTACCAAATGATTCGAAAACACGAATTAATAATGGTATTACAGGGGCAGCTGGGGTTTTCTCTAATGTAATAGATTTGGAGAAATACGCTAGAAAAATTATAAATTATGAAATTTTTGATAAATCGTTTATCGATAATGTTTTTCATTATAATTTTATAGATAAGGCTAATCGAAATAGAACTTATGCAGGATTATATAAATATACGGATTATTATCGTAGTTATGTTGGCAAAACTTATTCCATTCATACACTTGCCCATCAAGGGTATACCGGAGCAGTACTATTAATGGATTTTGAATCTAAGATTATTAATATTTTATTATTTGATGCGATTGAGAAGGATTCTAAATTAAAAAAAGATAATTTCTTTGATGGATATTATTTGCTTCAAAACAAAGTAGAAAACCTAAGTCGAGAAATCTAGAAAGATTTCTTTTTTCATTCTATTAAATTAAGATAAATCATAATTTAATAATAAAGGGGTTAAAATATGAAGAATAGTGAGATGTTTTATCAAGAGCTACCGTCCTATTTTCCTCCACAACATCAAGACCAACAACCGGGATTGGAATATTTAATGAATCCTAGTCCAATTTTCGATAATCCTTATTCAAGTGGTTGTTGGAAACTTCAAGGTAAAGTTGCGATTATAACAGGTGGAGATAGTGGAATCGGTAGAGCTGTAGCAGTTGCTTTTGCCAAAGAAGGAGCAAATGTTGTGATAGCTTATTATAATGAACATGAGGATGCGAAAAGAACAAAAATGTACATTGAAAGGTTAGGGCAACAATGTATTATTTTATCCGGGGATATTCGGGAAGAAAGTTTCTGTTCAAAGATTGTTACAGAGACTTTAAATAATTTTGGACATCTTGATATACTAGTCAATAATACTGGTGTTGCATATCCTCAACAAGGAATTGAAGATATCTCTCTTGAGCAATTAACTACAACATTTCAGATTAATGTATTTTCTTATTTTACAATGATAAAATATTGTCTTCCACATTTAAAATATGGTGATAGCATTATATGTACTGCTTCTTCTACAGCCTATTCTGCAGCATCCTTTGCGATTGATTATTCTTCTTCCAAAGGTGCTGTTGTAGGATTAGTACGTGCTTTAGCACAAAACTTAATTACTAGAGGAATACGTGTAAATGGTGTTGCTCCAGGTGCTACATGGACACCTTTAATTGTTTCGAGTCTTCCTGCTGAACAAGTCTCGACTTTTGGTCAAGATTCACCGATTGGTCGAGTTGCTCAACCATTTGAAATTGCCTCTGCATATGTTTATTTAGCAAGTGATGATTCTTCTTACATGGTAGGACAAATTTTACATGTAGATGGAGGAATTACAACCAGTTAAAAGGGGATATGATAATTATCCTCTTTTATTAGAATCACTTTTGTTGACAGATTTTAAATAAATGATACAATAGTTGCATAAAAGTGGTGATAGCATGAATTTTAGTAATAGGGAGCAAATCGAAATTACAAAATTAATTGATATTTGTTTTTTGGACCCAAATTATTTTAATGAATTGTATTCAATTTATATGGCAAATTATCAACAATTATCTATTGTAGAAATTTATATTTTAGAAGAAATATTTAAAAGGGGAACTTTTGGAATTTATAAAAATTATCAATCCTACACGGTAGCTAATCCAATTGTTTATTCTAATAATCAAGAAATTTACCAGACGGCATTAAACCTTTTCTTTGGCGAATTAATTTTCCAATTATTAGGCACTCCTTCTCTTGAAGGAGTGAAGCAACGACAATGTGGATATATTAAAGAGTTTAATGAAGAAAATAACGGCTTGATTAGCGATGGCGATAAATATTTTGTAATTCAAAGAATAGCGAAGAATTGTGTTGGATTGATTTGTCAAATTCAAAAAATTGTAAATAATCGTTTTTTAGATGCCAAGCAGAGATTAGAAGTTTTACCATCACAGAATCCTTTTGAGGAATTTGAATGTTTTAACACCAATGTTTCGTCTGCTGAAATTTTTGGTTTAAATGGGAATCATGTGAAAAGGAAACTATAAAATATAAAGTAATCATCAATATTTCACAATCAAAAGGATAGAAAAGAAATAATTTTTGAAGTTATAAAATGAAAGGAGACACAAAAAATGTGTTTGCTTTTTTTAATTATAATGATTTAAACTTGGTTATTCAGATATGTCATATATCAATGTAATATTATCTAAATTTAAACATAGACCAAGGTAGTATAGCGGATTTTGTATTTTTATAGTATAATTGTATTAAATTAAACTATAAAAGGTGGGACAACATGAGAATTGGAATAGATATAGATAATGTCATAGCAAACTTTGATGACACTTTATTAAGCGAATATTTAAAACATGATAAAATATTAAGAAATACGGGAATTATTAATAATAATCCTCCTTACTTAAGAAAAGGTATGTTTGATTGGTCAGAAGAGGAAGAACAGTTTTTTTATAAAAACAATATTGAATCAATTGCTAAAAGATTAAAACCTCTTAATAATGCAGCCTACTATATAAAAAAATTAAAAGAAGATGGTCATGATATTTATATAATTTCTGGAAGAGATAATGGTGAATATTCAGACCCTTATAAAATTACAGAAGAATGGTTAGAAAAACATCATATCTATTGTGATAAATTAATTTTAACCAATGCTTATAATAAACATGAAAAGGCAGAGGTTTGTATAGATAATAATATTGATTTAATGATTGAAGACAGTATATCTACTTGTATCGCTTTGATTGATAAAGGAATTAATGTATATACAATGAATACGAGATATAATCAAACAGTTGATAATTTTACTAGAGTTTCTAATTGGAAAGAAATCTATGAGAAAATCATGGATACTACAAATACGAAAGTTACTAGAAGGATTAATGTTATTTTAGATACCGATACATACAACGAATGTGATGATCAATTTGCTCTTAGTTATTTGTTAAAATCTCAAGATATATTTAATATTGAAGCAATAACAATTGCACCATATCATCATGATAATAATATTTCTATTGTTGAAGGAATTGATAAAAGTTACGATGAAATACTAAAAATATGTAATTGGTTAAATTTTAATACATCAAATAAAGTATTTAAAGGTTCTAGTGATTATTTTCAAAATGGTTATGTTGAAACAATAGAAGCTGTAGAAAAAATAAAAGAAATTGCTGATAAGAATGATTTAACATATATAGTAGCTATTGGTGCAATAACCAATGTAGCAATTGCTGTTACCGAATACCCAGAAATAATTGATAAAATAGAAGTTGTTTGGCTTGGAGGAAATAGTTTACTTCATAAAGATAACAATGAATTTAATTTTAGACAGGATGTAGATGGTCTAAGAAAAGTATTTGAATCTAAGGTAAAATTAACGATTATTCCTTGTAAAAATGTTGCCTCCAATCTGATAACATCAATATATGAATTAGAATATTATCTAAAAGATAAAAATGAATTATGCAATTATTTATGTCAAAGATTTCATGATGATGAGGTACATGGAATCCAGGAAAGAAGAATAATTTGGGATATAAGTGCAATCGCATACCTAATAAATAGAAATTGGTTTGAATTAGAAGAGGTAAGTTGCCCTAATATAAAAGCAGATACTTCTTATGAATCGACAACAACTGAACATAAAATAACTATTGTCAATTATTTAAATGCGAAAAAGATTTTTGATGATTTATTTAAAAAGTTAGGAGATTTAAAATGAAGTTATACGTAATTAGACATGGGCAAACACAATGTAACTTAGAAAATAAGTATAATTGCAGATATGATGAGGATATTAACGAAACAGGAATTGAACAAGCAAAAAATGCAAGTAAATGTATTGAAAAATTAGATTTGGATTTAATTATTTGCTCACCATTGATTAGAACTAAACACACTTGCGAAATTATTAATATAAATAACATACCTGTAGTTTATGATGAAAGATTAATAGAGCGAGACGGTGGAGAGTTGACCCTCACAACTATTGGTGATTATTACTTTAAAGAATATTATAATTATTATTCAACTAGTTATCTAGAAGGTCTTGAAACTTTACCAGAATTATTTAAAAGAGTTCATTCTTTTCTAGATGAAATAAAGTTAAAAGAACAAAATATATTATTAGTAACTCATGGTGCAGTTGCTAGAGCTATCCAGTTTTATTTTGAAAAACTTCCAGATGATGGTATGCTTTTGAAAATCAGTGGACAAAAAAATTGTGAAATAAAGGAGTATCATATATAATGAAGTTAACAAGCGATGAAGCTAGAAAAATGTTGGAAAGTGCGAGAGGTAAAACTCCTAATGAGCACTGGATTAATCATTCAATCTGTGTAGGGAACTCAGCTGGAGTTATAGCAAAATCTTTAGATCTAGATGTGGACTATGCAAAAACTTTGGGGTACATTCATGATATTGGAAAAATGGTTGGAGAATTTAAACATCATGTGATGAATGGATATAATTATATAAAAGGTTTGGGATATAGTGATGAGTATGCAAATATTTGTCTTACTCATTCATATTTAAATAATGATGTGTATTGTACTGCTGGTGGGATCCCAAGTGATATACCATTTAGAACAGAGTTTATAAAAAATCATGAATATACAATATATGAAAAAATAGTAAATTTATGCGATCTTATGTGTACCGATGTAAATATGACAATCGATAAGCGATTAATTGATATTATGATCAGAAGAAGAGCACATGAGAATACACAATATCACGTAAAAGAAACTTATAAATTAAAAGCATATATTGATGCTCAATTAGGCTATGATGTATATAAATTATTTCCAGATATTATTAATAATTTATAGTTTGAAAATTTATTTTAAATAGAGTGTGAAAGTATCTATTCAAGACAAATAAGGCTTTAAAGGAATCATACTCGATTCTTTTTTTCTATATATAAAATAAAAACTTACAATTCTCAATGAGAATTGTAAGTTAATTTCATATGGAGCAGATGATGGGAATCGGACCCACGTAGCTAGCTTGGAAGGCTAGGGTTCTACCATTGAACTACATCTGCAAATCAGTAGGCAATATTAATTATACTAGAATTTTAAAATATGTCAACCGTTTTTTTGAAAAAAATCGGATATTTTTGGGGTGATTTTAAAATCTAATCTATTCTTGTTATGACTTGATAGTATAATCTACAAGGAAAAATAACTATGATAATAAAACAATTAATATTATTAACTTATTTTATGCGATAAAAAAACAAGTATGAAAAAAGTGGATAGACCACTTTTAAAAATCCTTTTTCATATAGATGTGTTCGGATATTTTATATGATATGATAACAATAGCTAATAATAGAACTGGAATGACAAGATACCAAAACTGTTCAATGAAATGAATCAAAGTAGGGATGTTTTGTTGTAAATTTGGTAACTTTTCAATTATTAATCCAACTAGTAATGAACCGATAAATATTCCAGCAAAAGTTACAATTCTACCTTTCTCAGTTCCATATTTATATATGATCGGATACATGAATGAAACAACAAAAATAGTTCCGCAAAATCCTCCAAGCATTGTTCCTAATAGTGATTCCCAATCTAAAGTTCCTTTAAAAAAAGCAATTCCACCAGTAAAGGAAACTGAAATAAGAGTACCTAACAAAAGAAATAATATCGTGAACATATATTTACTTTGAACGATCTTTTTTCTTCCATTTGGAAGAGTAATCGCATAAGCATCCCATTTGTTATAATCATCATAACTAAAAGTAGAAATACATAAAGATGTACAAATAAACGGTAATATAAAAGAGATAGAACTTACGTTATTAAAAAGCATAAAGACAAAACAAATGATAAATATGGGAAGTGCTCTGGCATTTCCTTTTAATAACAGAAAATCTTTTAAAATTAAATTTTTCATTTCATTTCTCCTTTCAATCCTTTAATATATAAAACCATCAATTCTTCTAAAGTAATTTTATCCAAAATATAATTCGGATATTTTAATTTTATTTCTTTTTTATTTTGAACAAGAATATCATAATGATATTTTGTTTTCTGGTAACGAATGATATCTTTTTTATTTATTTTTTCAAATTCATTTTCACTACATTTTAAAACCCCAAAATTATCAAGTAAAGAATCTTTGGAATCCTGTAAAACAATTTCACCATCGTCAATAAAAATAATATAATCAGCGACTTGTTCAAGATCACTTGTAATATGTGTAGACAAAAGGATGGTATGGTCTTCGACTTGAATAAAATTAAGAAAGATGTCTAAAATTTCTGAACGTACAACCGGATCTAGACCACTGGTTGGTTCATCTAAAATTAATAGTTTTGGATGATGTGATAAAGCAGTAGCAATTTCTAATTTCTTTCGCATTCCCTTAGAAAATGTTCTCACAGCTTTATCTGTAGGAAGTTTAAAATCTTTTAAATAACTATAATATAACATTTCATCCCAGTTCTTATAACTATTTTTCATAACTTTGTTGATATCATCTGGTTTTAAGAGTTCTGGGAAGAACATATTGTCTAATACAACTCCAATGTTCTCATTAATGTTGGAATTCTTTTCTTGATTAAATAGTGTAATTTTTCCACTATCAATTCCTATAATTCCTAAAATACTTTTAATTAATGTCGTTTTTCCTGCACCATTTTCACCGATCAGACCAACAATTGTTCCACTAGGAATCGTGATATCAATATTTTTAAGTGCAAAGTCACTATATTTTTTTGTTAATGATGTTATTTCAATCGTATTCATTTTATTTCTCCTTCATAAAGATAGTCTGTCAAATCTAAAAATTCTTCTTTACTCAAGTTTATTGAGGAAGAAAGAATAATTGCTTTTTGTAAAAGCTCTTCTATTTGTTTTTGTTTTTCTTCTCGGACAAGTTCTAAGTTTTTAGAAGCAACAAAGGAACCTTTCCCATGCCTTGTTATAATATATCCTTCGTGTTCTAGCTCATCGTATGATTTTTTTACGGTCATGACACTGATTCTTAAATCCTGTGCAAGAGAACGAATCGATGGTAGTAAAGTATCCTCTAATAATTCATTATTCAAGATTTGTTTTTTAATTGATTCTTTTAACTGTTCATAAATAGGAATATTACTACTGTTACTAATAATGATATTCATAGTTCCTCCTAACTGTTACATATAATATATAACAGTATATAACAGTTGTCAATAAAATATGAAAAAAAATACGAATTTATCGTATCTTAGGCTTTAATATAATTCTAATTGACAATTTAATTTTGTTCCAAAAATTCAATTAAATCGTGATTTAATTTGCTAAGTTCATCATAGAAGAGCCCATGTCCACTTTGTTCAAATGGATCTAAAATGGAATTTTTAATTCCTTTAACCATGATTTCTGTAAAATTAAAAGGACAAATCTTATCTAGTTTTCCATGCATAATAATGGTTGGAACTTTTATGTTTGGTAAGTCATTATAGAGATCTTCATCCCGCAAGGAGATAGCGGTTTTAATAGTTCCAACTCCAGAGGCTGAATAGCATAAATTACGAAACCAACTAATAAATTCTGAACTATGTTTTTTTGCAAATACATTATCGCCAAAATCAGAGACTTCCTTCGGTCGATCAGAATATAAATTAGCAATTAATTTATTCGTAGATTCTCGTGTGTGACCGTATGGGTTGTTTTCCGTTTTGTCAAAGGATGGAACAGCGGCTCCGAGAAGTACTAGTTTGGAAACTTTCCAATTGTTAAATAAACTCATGTATCTAATACAGATTGCAGCGCCCATTGAGTAACCAACCAAATAAATTGCATCAGTATCTAAAGAATCTATGATTGTTTTTAAATCTTGAGCTAATTGGTTATAGTTATAATTTCCAGCACTAGCTTCGGAATCTCCAAATCCTCTTATATCATAAGAAACAATACGATACCCAGCGTCGACTAAGATATCCTTTTGATATTCATACATTTCCTTTCGAATTGGCCAGCCGTGAACTAAAACAACTGTTTTTTTTGAACCGGGATTTAAATCCTCAATTGCGATTAAAATTCCATCTGTCATTTCAATGTATCTCATAAATACCCCCGGTATATTTTATGAAGTGGAGTTGCATTTATGAAAAAGAAATGAATCTACTTTTGATAGTTGGAATTACATGCTATAAATGGTATAATAACTGTATTGAATAGGAGGTATTTTATGAATGCACTTTCCAAAGAAGAAGTACTTCATGTCGCTGATTTAGCGAAATTAGAAGTAAAAGAGGAAGAAATAGAAAAATATAGTGTTCAATTATTTGATATATTAAGTGAAATAGAAAAGATCGATCAAGTTGAGGTTGATCCTTATGGTGAAATTCTAATTGCTCCAACGACAAATCAAAATGTATGGAGTAAGGATGAGATAAAACCGATGCTTAGCAAAGAAGAAATTATGCATAATGTTCCAAGGATCGTTGAAAATTATGTAGTAGTACCGGAGGTGTTACATGACGAATTATCTGAAGCATAGTGTTCAAGAATTACACCAGATGCTCGTTCAGAAAAAAATCAAACCTATTGATTTAGTAGAAGAGGCGTTTTCAAAAATTGAAGATAGTGAACTAAATGCTTTTGTTACTCTTAATAAAGAGGATGCGATAAAAGAAGCAAAACGGTTGGAAGGACTAGAAGTAGACCATCTTTTTTTTGGTATACCGGTAGCAATTAAAGATAATATTGTAACGAAGGGGCTTAGAACAACCTGTGCTTCTAAAATGTTGGAAAATTTTGATCCAATTTATGATGCGACAGTTATTGAGAAAATCAAAAAAGCTCATATGATTATTATTGGAAAAACCAATATGGATGAATTTGCGATGGGTTCTACAACGGAAACAAGTTATTTTGGAATTACTCATAATCCATGGAATTATGAAAAAGTACCTGGTGGAAGTAGTGGAGGAAGTGCAGCTGCAGTAGCAAGTGGAATTACTCCTTTTGCACTTGGAAGTGATACTGGTGGATCTATTCGCCAGCCATCTAGTTTCTGTGGTATTGTCGGATTAAAACCAACTTATGGACGTGTTTCAAGATATGGTTTAATTGCTTTTGCTTCATCTCTTGATCAAATTGGACCAATGACTCGCAATGTAGAAGAAAATGCAGCTTTTCTAGAATTATTAGCAGGGCAAGATGAGAGAGATTTAACTTCTTCACCTGTTATCGTAGATTCTTATATTTCTTATTTGGGTAGGGATATTAAAAATCTAAAGATAGCTGTTCCGTCTTATTATATGAATGATACAATTGATAAAGAGGTTAGGGAATCAGTACAAAATGTGCTGGAAAAATTAAAGCAAGTTGGATGTAAAGTAGATGAAGTAGAAATTCCTTATTTAGAATATTCGATTCCTCTTTATCAGGTCATCGCTCTTGGTGAAGCGAGTAGTAATTTAGCGCGATTCGATGGAGTTAAATATGGATACTCTACAGAGGAATTTAATTCTCTAGAGGAATTATATAAGAAGACTAGAGGAGAAGGATTTGGTCGAGAGGTAAAAAGAAGAATTATGATTGGTTCTTATGTTTTAAGTGGTAAAAACGCTCAGATCTATTATCATAAAGCTCTCGTTCTTAGAAAAGAACTAACAAACGGATTTGAAAAGGTCCTAAAAGAATATGATTTGATTTTAGGTCCTACGAATACCGGAGTTGCATACAATTTAGGAACGAAAACAGATGATGCTTTAAAAAGTTTCTTTGATGACTTACTAACAATTCCTGTTAATATGGCTGGTCTTCCAGGCTTATCTATGCCAATTTCTAAAAACAGCGAGGGTCTTCCAATTGGTCTTCAGATTATTGGGAATTATTTTAAAGAAGGAACAATCTATCAATTGGCTTCTTGGATTGAAAAAGAAGTGAAATTTCAAGGATTAGAGGTGGAAGAGTGAGAAAAACAACGATTGGGATTGAAGTACATGTGGAATTAAAAAGTCACTCTAAAGTTTATTCACACAGCTTAAATAGTTTTAATAGTGAAGCGAATACCAACGTCAATGTAATTGACTTGGGATATCCTGGAACTCTTCCAATTATGAATCAGGAAGTAGTTAAAATGGCTTTGGAAGCAGCAATGGTATTCAATTGTAATATCAATAAAGATATGCATTTTGATCGTAAAAACTACTTTTATCCAGACTTGCCAAAAGGGTATCAGATCACTCAACAAGATACACCAATTGGATACAATGGCTATTTAGAGATTGAAACAAATGGTGTTAAGAAAAAAATTGGAATCGAGAGAATTCATATTGAGGAAGATACTTGTAAGAGTATTCATAGTGAAATAGGAACTTTGCTAAATTATAATCGCGCAGGAGTTCCACTTATCGAAATTGTTTCTGCACCAGATATGGAAACCCCAGAAGAAGCGATGGCTTATTTAGAAAAATTAAGAGAAACACTTCTTTATCTAGGTATTAGTGATGTTAAAATAGAAGAAGGAAGTATGCGATGTGATACAAATGTCTCGTTAAGAGAAGAAACCAGTGATATCCTTGGAACGAAAATAGAGGTAAAGAATATTGGATCAATTCGAAATGTTGGTCTAGCAATTGCCTATGAAGTAGAAAGACAAGGAGCATTACTGGATCAAGGTATAAAATTGGTAGAAGAAACACGACGTTTTGATGATACTAATAATACAACGATTCTAATGCGTACGAAAGAAACTGGAAATGATTATCGTTATTTTCCAGAGCCTGATTTGCCTTTTCTTCATCTAACAGATGAATGGATTGAAGAAGTACGATTAAATTTGCCAATGCTTGGTGATGAAATGAGGAAAAATTATGAGGCAATGGGTATTAATGATAAGGTTATAGAAACACTTATGATAAATAAAGAAATTGCTGATTTCTTCAATGAAATGCGTATTGTGAAAGAAAAGCAAAGTACGTTTGCAACGCGCACGGCTAATTTTTTAACAGGTGACGTACTATCTTATATGAATAAAGAGAAAGTACCATTTGTAGAACTTGCATTAACGGAAGAAAATTTGACAGACTTAGTTAAAGAATTAGAGGCAGGATCTATTTCTTCTAAACAAGCAAAAGAATTAATCACTGTGTTAATTCAGAATGGTGGAAGTGTAATAGAATTAATCGATAAGCTCGGTATGAAACAGAATAGTAATACCGATGAGTTAAAAGCGATTGTAATGGCAATTTTAGAACAAAATCCAGAATCTGTTACGGATTATTATGCTGGAAAAGATCGTGCCGTTAAATACTTAATGGGACAAATTATGAAGGAAACAAAAGGAAGTGCGAATCCGGCACTCGTAAACCAATTACTTTTAGAATCATTAAATGTTTCTAAAGAGACTAATTTATAGTATAATAGGAATGGAGATGAGTATATGGAAATAGTAAAAAAACATAAATTTACTTTTATTACACTTGCAGTTCTTCTTGTAATCTTTATAATAACTTTTCTAATTCTTAGACTGGTGATGCCAGATTATGGTAAAGGTTATTATGGGAATCGTTTAAATGGAATTGACAATTATAAAATTTCAAATGATACGATTAATCGTGTAAAATCTGAGGTTAGCGGAGATGGTATTGAAAGTGTAACTTACCATTTAGAAGGTCGAATCATCAATATTACAATAAATGTTAAACCAGATTTAGAGTTAGATAAAGCAAAAGAATCAACAAATAAATTATTAGAAATATTTACAAAAGATGAACTTGAATACTATGATTTACAGGTTTTTCTAGTAAGTTCTAGTGAAAGTGAAAATTATCCAAAGATTGGCTATAAACATAAAACAAGTGATGCCATCGTATGGAGTGCATAAGGTGGTAGTATGAATAAAAGAAAAATAATTATAACACTTATTATTTTAATCTTAATTGCCTGTGTTGGGGGTTTTGGTTATTATTATTTAACCAAACAGGATAAGGATACAACACTTACAATTCTTGAAAAAAAATGGATTGAGGACAATAAAAACAATGTAATTGATTTATCAATTGTAAATAACATTCCAGCATTTAATCATGATGGGACAGGAGTTGTTTTCGATTTCATCAATGCGATGGAGGGTGCAACCCATCTATCATTTAATAAAATTTCTTACAACGTTGGTGAGACTTCTCCTTCTGATTATTCTTTCCTTTATACAAGTGAGGTAACGAATAAGGATTTGTCTTTCTATAAAGATTATTATGGAATCGTTAGTAAAAATGAAAGAAAGTATAACTCTATCGAAGAAATTGAAACTATGACAATCGGTGTTTTAAATAGTGATTTAGAGACCGTTTCTTATAATTTAAAAGAGAATACTGGACTAGCATACAAAGGATATGATTCTTATCAAGATTTGTTTAATGCATTAAACAAAGAAAATCCAGAAATACAAGCAATTGCAGTTCCGATACTTTTATCAATGCAATCAGTATTAGAGGGTGATTGTTACATTAATTATCATATCACTGAGATGGAAAGACAGTTAGTTTTACGTCTTGGATCAGATAGTAAACTAAATACTATCATCAAAAAATATACAACAAAGTGGAAAAAAGATTATTATAATACTTCATTTAGAGATCATTTCTCTAATGATTATTTCAATTTTAATGAGATTTATGAGCAAGCAATCGCTGGATTTAAGGGAAAAACATATCAGTATGGGTTTGTTGATATCGCTCCATATGATAGTTTGGTTGATCAGAAATTAGTAGGAATCAACAATGAAATTATGAAACGATTTGCTACTTTAGCAAATATTGAAATTAAATTTAATCATTATAAATCAGTAGAAGATTTGAAGAAGGCTTTTAATGAGAATAAGATAGATTTCTTTATGGATATGAGTAATACAGATAAATTTGATATGGATGTATCAAAAATGGTTTCTGCTTATCGTGAAAAAGTAGCTATTATTTCTAAGATAAAATCAGACATTATTATTCATTCTTTCGCATCTTTAAAAGGTAAGAAAGTAGGTGTAGTAGCAGGAACTACTATTTCTACAACATTAAAAGAGTATGGCATTGAAGTGAAAGAGTATAGTAATTTAAGAAGTTTAGTGGAATCAAAATTAGAATTTATGGTTATGGACGCATCTAGTTATGAAATTTATAATAGATCTCTATTAAAAAATTATAAATTGAATAAAACAATTGATATGGATACTGACTATCAATTTGTAGCTCGTTCGATCAATGATAATCGAGTATTCAACAAATATTTAAGTTTCTATTTAACCTTCTTTGATGATCAAGAAATAGAAAATCAAGTTACTTATAAATTATTTGAAGAGAGTATTACTAGTAAGTTGAAATATTATTTACTTGCTGGTGTTGTAGTCGCAATTGGATTTGTAACTTACCTGTTTTATAATAATTTTAAAAAGAATCGAAAAGCTCGTAAAACAAATGTTAGTAAAGAAAATAAATTAAAATATATCGATATGTTAACATCCCTTAAAAATCGTAATTATTTAAACGATAATATGGAGAAATGGGATGAATCAGAAATTTATCCACAAGCAATCGTGATTGTAGATCTTAATAATATTGCATATATTAATGATAATTATGGACATTCTGAGGGTGATAATGTCATCAGGGATGCAGCTAACATTTTAATTCGCAATCAGATTGAAAATAGTGAAATCATGAGAACAAATGGAAATGAATTCTTAATCTATTTACTTGCTTATGATGAAAAACAAGTTGTTACTTATATTCGTAAGTTAAATAAGGAATTTAAAGAATTATCGCATGGCTTTGGAGCTGCTATGGGTTATAGTATGATTTTAGATCCTTTAAAGACAGTTGATGATGCGATTAATGAAGCAACACTTGATATGAGAAGTAATAAAGAAGAATTAAACAAATAGATGATTTTTAGATCATCTTTTTTGTTAGCATATTCTTGATAGAAGATAATGGTTATGATATACTGTAGAAGAATAGGAATGCTAAAAATTAGCATACTAACTAGAGGAGTGAAAAGATGAAAAAAGGTTTTACGTTGATTGAATTATTAGCGGTTATTGTAATTCTTGCTATCATAGCCTTAATAGCAACACCAATGATTTTAGGAGTCATTGATAGTGCCAAGAAGGGTGCAGCAGAAAGTAGTACTTATGGATTTGTTGATGCGATTGAAAAATCAGATTTACAAGATATGATTGATACAGGAGATTATCAAACAAAAAAAGATGGTACTTATGATTTAGATACCATTGGAACGGTAAAGTATAAAGGAAAACAACCGTCACAAATTTGTGTAACAATGAAAGATGGAAGTGTTGTTTCAGGAAAATTTAAATTTGATAATTACGTTGTTGAATACAATGGAAATACAGCAAAAGTAAACAAAGATAAAACAGACATTACTTGTGAGGTAACAGCGAGTGATTCAGGATTTAATGTGAGCAAAGGTGTAAATGCTCCACAGTTGAGTGAAGGAATGACACCAATTAAATGGGTGAATGGAGTAGAAACAGAGACTACTGTAGATGACTCAGAGTGGTATGATTACACGAATAAATTATGGGCGAATGTGAAAACAGCCGATGGATCATACTGGGTATGGATTCCAAGGTATGCATACAAAATTACTAGTGGATATCATAGTAGTACAACAGGTACAATTGATGTGAAGTTCTTAAAAGGAACAAGTGATATAGCTGTTGATAATACAAACATAGAAACAAGTGGATATGTAGCTGAAACAAAAGATACAAGTATGCATTATTTTACTCATCCAGCATTCCAAAATGATATTAATCAGTTAGGATATTGGGTAGCAAAATTTGAGCCAACTGCAGTTGAAGGTGTAACCAATGGGTATACATCTGATAATAGCTGTCCAGTAGCAGGAGATAATGTATCAACAAAGACAATTAAAATAACATATAATGTAAACTCATGGAGATGTATCAACATAGCCAACGCATATAAAGCAAGTGTCGCAATGAAAACAAATACGACATATGGATGGGATGCGAGTAGTGTTGATACGCATATAGCAACAAATTTAGAATGGGGAGCAGTATATTATTTAACGCTTTCTACTTATGGAGCAAATACGAATGAAGTTTATATCAATAATAATCAAAATTATATTACAGGATGTGCAGGAGATACGGCAAATGCAGCGAGATCAACAGAAGCGACTTGTAAAAACCCATATGA
>DICM01000019.1 GCA_002416285.1 Caryophanales bacterium UBA5026 | reverse complement strand
CTACATTTCCAACTAGCCCTCCAACATTTTCCTGTCCAGTAATCTTTGATGTTGAGTCCAATGATACTCCTGATATCGTTAAATCATTATTCAAATATCCTGTAATAGAACCTACGTTATTTAAAGTTGTTGAATTATTTTCAAATCCAACTAACTTAATATTTCTGATTTCAGCTCCAACATTCAATTTCGTAAAGATTCCGTTCCCACTAATCTTTAATCCAATAATCTTCTTGTTGTTTCCTTCAATTGTTCCAGAGAACTCTGGTATCACTGGGAAATTGTCCTTCCACTCACTCTTACTCATGTCGATATCATTCATTACCTTGTAGTCTGCTTTGGTATTGTTTCGTATGTTGTAGAAGTCCTCTGGTGTTCGTATCTCTAAATATCCGATCACAACAGTTCTTACTGCCGTTGCTTTATTCCCTGTTTTATCCACTGCTGTATACGTTACTTGATATGTTCCTTCGATATTTGGATTTACATTTGTTGTTGTTTGAACAGATACTGCCCCATCAATCGCATCCACTGCCGTTGCTCCAGCATCGACATAAGTTAGTCCTGGTTTCTGTGAATAGGGATTATCTCCTTTAATTGTGATCACTGGTGGTACATTATCAATCTTATAAAGTCCACTTCTCGTAATACTCTGATTCCCTTTTCGATCTTTCGCTAGAATCCATAAATAGTAGGTTGCTGACTGTTCTGTTGGTACTAGAACTTTATCTCCATTTGAGAAATTGTTCACAAACTTATCAACACTCGGTTGGGTCGTATTCGTTGTCCATACATATTTTAAACTATTGTTGTCCACTCCAGTGATGTCATCACTCACTAATACTTCTACTCCGTCTAAGTTTCCCGTTGCCTCATTTGGTGAGAACTTTACCGTTGGTGCTTTCGTGTCTTCTACTGGTACACGATTATTTAACTGGTATGGTTTTTCATACGTTCCTTCTCCACCTTTGATTAACACATCTGGGCGAAGATTAATCACTGGGCGAATTTCTTGTTTGCTTGTTACTTCAGTTCTTGTTAATGCACCATTACTGTTTGCAATAAACTGTGATACTTGACTTTCAATATCACTACTCATTGTGAAATAATTATAACTCTTCTTTAAGAAGTTTTGATTTCCACAGGAAGCTTGATTATAAGCATCACATGCAGATCCGGTTGTAAATAGGTAATCTAACCCACTCACCAATCCAATCACACTCTTGTTTGTCGATAACGTATTACATTCATCTGTTCGAAAGGCATCAATATTATATGGACTACTCGTTGCTCCAACACACCAATTGATCGCTTTTGTTAAACTTGCCTTATCTTCCTCTTTTAAATTATTATAGAAATTATTTAAAATACTTATGATATCTGCTGGTCGGTTATAGTTATTGTTAGTAGAATCATAACTAGAACTTCCAATCGTTCCATTCTCTTTGGTTCCGGTTCCTTGTTTTACTCCTTCATAGATAATCTTAATCCCATTATCGTCAGCCTTAATGATTCTCCATAAAATCGGAATATAATCATAGTCATTTGTTGCTGCATTTCCAAAGACTACATAATTATTTGGATTCTCTCCAACAAAGTACGAAGTATCATATTTCTTGACATATCCTTCTCCTGGGGCATCTTGTAATCGTGCTTCAATAATTGACACCGTACGTTTTACAGGCTCTGCTACATTTCCTACTTTATCGGTTGCTGTATAAACAACTTGATACGTTCCAATTACTCCAGAAATCACATTTGATGTAATGACTACTCCATTGCTATCTAATCCACTATCATTTTCTACTACCGTTACTCCTGGATCTTGATACGTTCCATCCGCTGGTACTTCGATTAGGTTCTTTCCTTTTAAGGTTAAGACTGGTGCAGTATTATCTAGATGGAATGCATTACTTGGTACGACTGTTGTATTTCCATACGTATCTTTGGCTAGTATCCATAGGTAATACTTTCCAGTTGCTTGCTCTGGGGTTTTAACTATATCTCCTGAAGCAAAGTGTGTTTGAAAGCTTGATTCACTTGGTCGACTCAAACTGGTCGTCCACTGGTAGAAAATGGAATCGACTACGAAATCATAGTTATTTTTCGATACGGTTACTTTTGTTTGATTCTCTTTCAAATAACTTCCGTTTCCATTCGTTTCAAACGTTACAGTTGGTCCAGAAAGAGCGACTACTTTAACCGTTCGTTCTTTGGTAGCAATTACTCCACTACTAACCACTCTATAAGTAACTTGATAAATACCTAGTACATTGGTATTGATATTGTGTTCTACTGTAATGGTTGAACTAACATCTCCAAGTAACTCATCCATTGCCGTTGCTCCTAGGTCACTATAGGGGTATCCAATTGGCACTTCTACCACACTATTTCCATTTAATGTGATTTCTACTTTTGGATCTCTGATAATTATGGTACGCTTCACCGTAGCTTTATCTCCGCTAGGATTCGTAGCAGTATAAGTAATCGTATAGGTTCCTGCTTTATTAATATTGAGTCCCCCTAAGTCGATTACTATACTACTTGTAATATCCCCATCAATCTCATCCACTGCACTATATCCCGCTTCGACATACTGTGTTCCTCGAAGTAATGTTACAATACTTTCTCCTTTTAGTGCAATTCGAATAGCTGAAGCTCGAACAATTACTGAGCGCTCTATTTTTACTTTCTTTCCATAACTATTGGTCACTTCATAAGTGATTATATAATTTCCTGCTTTTTTTGTATCTACTATTCCACTAATTGTAATATTAGAACTAATATCTCCTTCTACTGGATCCGTCGCGATTGCTCCTGCTTCGGTGTATGTAGCCCCTTTATATAGAATTGTCGGATTGTCTCCTTTTAACGTAATTACTGGCATTTCTGCATAAGTTTGAACAATTCTTGTTGCTGTAGTTGTCTTTCCTAAACTGTTAGTAACATGATAAACTACCTCATACGTTCCTTCTACCATAGTATTAATATTACTAATTACAGTAATCTTATTAGTAAGATCCCCATCGATTTCATCAAGAGCAGTTGCTCCAGCATCATTATAAGTACTCGTTACTCTCACTTTCGCTGGATTTGCCCCTCTGATTGTAATCACTGGACTTGGAATATATACTTCAACAATTCTAGTCTTCGTTGTTTCATATCCTAACGAGTTTTTTACTTGATATATAACTTCATAACTTCCTTCTCTCGAAGTATCGACAGTTCCAGTTACTTTCACCTGACTTGTTAAATCACCATCAATCTCATCCATTGCTGTATACCCTGGATCTATGTAACTGCTACCATAGCGTACTTTTATTTTACTTCCTCCAATTAGCCCAATGGTTGGAACAGAATGATAGACTTCGATATTACGGACTTTTTTTGTTTCATTTCCAACACTATCACTTACCTTATAAATTACTTGATAAATCCCCTCTTTACTCGTGTTGACTTTATTTTGAACTGTTATTTGATTCGTTAAATCTCCATCAAAATAGGCATCATATGCTGTCGCTCCTGGATCTATATATGTGCTATTAATTAAAATTCTATTTGCCCCAGTATTTAATGTAATGATAGGAGCAAAATTATCTAAACGGAATAATCCTGATTCTTTATAAGTTGTATCTTTATAGACATCTTTTGCCATTGCATAGAAATAGTATTCTCCTGTTCCTTTTCCAATTTTTAATATTTCTCTATCTTTATAACTTGTCCGAAAAAGACGTTCAAACTCTTCTATTGTCTCATAGCTAGGCAAAGCTCCTGATACCTTATTATAAGTAAAATATTTTAGTGTCTTCGAATCAATATCATAACTTTTCTTTTTTACTTCAATTGTAGTACTTTGTCCTACTTTCGCACTTTCTTCTTCATTTGGTGTATAAGTAATTTCGGGACCTGCTACCCCAACGACATTGATTCTTCTATCTACATATGCATTCGCACCATAAAAGTTTGTTACAGAATAGCGGATTTGATAGATGCCAACCATACTGGTATCTACATTTCCAGTGATTCTAATTCGATCTGTTAAATCACCTTCCACTGAGTCACTAGCGATTGCTCCTTCTTCCATATAAGAAGCTCCAACCTCTACTAAAGCTAAGCTACTTCCATTTAGGGTAATTTTAGGAGTAGATGCCTTCACCACCACTCTTCGTTCTACTGGTATTGCCTCTAGTCCATCTTGATTCGTTACATGATACGTTAAATAATAAGTTCCAAGTGTATTCGTATCTACAATTCCATTAATAACAATCGAACTACTAATGTCTCCATAGTTTGGATCCATCGCTTTGGCTCCTAATTCAGTATAGGTATTTCCAACTGTTATATAACTAGGATTTTCTCCATTCAAGGTAATTCTTGGGGTATCTTTTTCTACTACTTTCACGATTCTAGTTACCGGTATTGCCTTATTCCCATCACTATCGGTTACATTATATGTAATTGTGTAACTTCCTACTTTGTTCACATCCAGATTGCTTTCGGTCGTAATTTTATTACTAATATCTCCATCTTGTTCGTCGTATGCCGTTGCTCCGGCATCAACATATTGTTCTCCTTGGTAAAGAACAACTGTTTTCTCTCCATTTAATTTGATTTCTGGTTTCACGAATAGATTTGCTAGATAATCTTCTACGATATATGGATTTTCAATACTTCCATCGCCAGTAACAAACTTCGTATCAAGTTTTAAATTTAATACTGGTCTTACAGAATAAATACTATAGTTCACTTGTCTACTGGCAATAATTCCTGAATTCGTGATATTCCATGCTTGATCACTTGCACTATTTACTGCATTCATCGTCCAATAAGAATATTTGTTTTTATATAAAAAGTTATTTAATCTTCCTTCACTATCAAGTGAACACTCATTACTTGTTCCTGCTGATACATAACTCTTACTACATTCCTCATTACTACTCGTATACATATAATCCCATGGACTTATCATTCCAATTGGACTTTTCGTATCCGTGATTCCTTGATATGTTCCTCCTAATCCATTACTATCAATATTCCCATACTCTAAAAAGGTTCTTAATGTCGTTGGATTAAGATCAGGTATTCCTCCAATATTCCATGTTGTACTTTCAACATATTTACTCATATCTACTACTGCAATTCTGGATAACCAACTAGTTAGTTTCTCTTTTAAATCACTCTCATTCCAAAGGTTTGTACCATTACTATTCCAAGCAACTCCCATCGTTCCATTTAACAATGCTCTTCCATCCTCTAACGGTACATTCTCTCCATTTTGGATTCCTTCATAGACCATCTTAATTCCGTTTTTATCAATCTTGATAATTCGCCACATTAGTAGACTACTACTATCACTCTCATCGGCCCTACCAAATAAGACCCAGTTCTTTGGGTTTGCTCCGATATAATAATTCTCTCCATTTTTTACTTTGGTGTCTTCTTTTAAATCATCACTATCTTTTGGTTTCTCTTCTGGATTCTCACTATTTCCTCCACAACCTGCATTTTCTTTTTCATCATTAATCGCTGCTTTTCCATCTTCATAATCAACAACATATTTGCCAAACTGAAATGAACCAGAGTAAACTTCTCCATTTTGAATGGTTACACATACATCGACTGGATCGTTTCCCTTATATTTTACAGGTTTAATTGTCTCTGCACTATAGGTTCCATCTTTCTTCGTGATATATTCACTTTTATCAATCATATCTTGAAGACTAGACTTTTCAATTGCCTCCACATAACCGTAAGTACTATTGACAGCTGCTCCTCTTCGAGCACTCTCAATCACTCCTAAAATAACTGGAGTTGCGATTAAGGATAACACTCCTACTATCACAATTACCGCTAACAATTCAATTAATGTAAATCCATTTTTCTTCATACTTGACACCTTACCCTATACTTCTTTATGATACCATTTTCTAGTATGAAAAACAACATTTATAGACCAATTTAGGGTTTAAAAGAAAAGTAAAAAAGAGTCAATTGAACTAGTCAAGCAAAAGTAGACAGTTTATAAAAAACTCATAGAAACCCTAATTCATGTTTAAATTGAATTGGGGTTTTATAGTTTAAGGCATAGGAAGGCCGTTCATTATTAAAATAGTAAATATATTTTTCAATTAATCTTGATACATTATTACAATGTTTTAAATCAAAATCAATATACAACTCCTCTTTAATCCAACCATTTAAGGATTCGTTAACGGGATTATCAGTTAGAGTTCCAGCTCGACTCATAGACCTTTCTATGTTATAATTTTCTACGAGGTCATTGTATGACTTCGATGCGTAGACCGATCCTTGATCTGTGTGTAGAATTACTAGATCAGTGGTTTGGTCTTTTATTTTGTCTAAAACTTGGTACAAGCCTTCATAATATGTTTTTGTACTTCCTTTTCTGGAATCAAGACCATAACCAATGATTTCTTTGTTCCATGCATCAAAGTACAATGCTAATTCATAGTAAATTCCTTTTACACGAAATGCCGTCATATCAGAAACGATTACCTCTAATGGTCTAGTTAAACAACTCCACTCATTCCAAATTAAATTATTGGATTTATATTGTTCTTCTCCTGGATTTTTCCATCGATAATGTTTGCCTTGGGACCGAATACCTTCATATTTACAGATTCGATGAACATAATTATCACTAAAAACCTTTCCGTATTTATTTTTAATAAAAGCATTTATCCATCCGTAACCATGTGAAGGATGTCTATTATGGACTTCTTTTATCAGTCTGACATTTTCTTGCCTGGATAATTCTCTTGTTGATGGGTTAGATTTCCTATATTTCCATTTATAGAAACCCGATTTACTTACTGACATTAACTTACAAAGAGTAGTTATAGAATAATTATTACTAAAATAGTCAATTATTTCATATTCACATCGAATATAGTAACGTATTCCTTTTGATCCCCAACTCCTTTCACCTGATAACCTTTTTTAATCGGGCTACCTCGATTTCCAACCTTGTTATTTTCTGTTTCAATTTTTCTTCTTCAGATGGATGTCGATTATATTTTCCTGCATTAGAATTTTGATGTTTCCCTGTTTTTGATTTTAATCCAACAATTCCGTACTGTTCATATTTTTGTATCCATTGTTGCAGTACTCTTCTCATTATTTCATACTTTTCAGCAATTGTTTGTTGACTACATTTAGTGTTTAAATATTCAAGTACTATTTTTTCTTTTTCTTCAGGGGTTCTCATTACATTTTTAGTTCCACTTGGTCTTGCCATAAAATCAACTCCTTATTAAAATTTTACCATACAAAAAAGTAGACTGAGTTTTTTTCTCTTGTCTACTTTTAATGTATCACTTCAATTGACTCTTATTTTAACATCCAAGCAGCAGGGATTGGTCTTTCTCCAGTAGCACTCACTGCGCATGGTTTATTTATTATTTTTCCATTAATATTTAGGCTACTAGAAGCTCCACCATCTAAATTTACTGCATTATAAGCTTTGTATTTTAATAATAAATCTGTCATATCAGCTAAACTAATGCCAATACTGTAACCAGGTTGTCTTCCATCGATAATAAAGAATAGAACGATACCATCTTGTCGTTGCGCTAAAATAGTACGTGGATGAACACCTCTTCCACCGTTACCTTTTATCTCAGCAGCTTGTCCATTTACCACAAGAAATGGTCCAAATTCAACACCATCGACCATTCCGGATTTGATTGCTTCTGCAGCATTACTATGTGTCAGCATCAAAATACCATCTTTGGTAAATCCTGCCAGTCCTCCGCCCCAGCCAGTTGCGGCACCATTCCATATCAGTTTACCATTTTGAATCATTTGTCCAGTCGGAGTTCCTCCATCACCAGCTCCACCAATATCGACAAATCCAGCAGCATTAATCGCTACTTTCGCACTTTGTTCTTTTGCCATCGTATTTAAAAACTGACCACTTGATCCTAAATATTTTGAAGTTACTAGTGATATTCTAGTGGGATCATAGATTGCTACTACATATCCTTTGTATCCATTTCCACTAAGTGAAATTACTTTATAAAGATCATTCTCTTCATCTTTCTTTAAGATCTGTTCCTCATATTTTGAATCATAATTATCTTGTTCTTTAATGTCTGTTAATTTAATATGACTTGTATCAGTATCATCTGTTATTTCTTTTGTATAATTATTTTTTAATACCGATAGAATTGTTCCATCATCATATAGAGTATATGCGAGATACTTATGACTCTTGGTTGACATCGCTGTTGTAATCAAAAGATCACGGAAATAATTAATTGGTCCGTAACTCAAAAAAAGAAACATCATGATACAAAGGTCAATAAAGATTAAAGTAAAAATTGCTATTTTATTTTTCTTTTTCATAATGTATAAGGATTCCCCTTACTTCCGTCACCTCCTGTTATTTGTAAATCACTTTTTAAATAAAGTGCTGGATAAATGATACTTTCTTCATCTAAAGATAGTGTATACCCACTCCCATTACTTTTAACCACATATAAAAGGTCATTATCAACCTGTGTCATAGTTAATAAGGCTTCTTTATGAAATGTAATTTCATCTAATTGTGGAAGGCCAATATATGCCTTTATAGGATCACTATAGATTGTTTTATAATCATATCCAGTTTCTTTATTGTAAGCACCTCTATACCAAGTCCCCTTAATCAAATATTCTTTGTTCTTTAAGTCTTTATAAAAGGTTTTATTTAAGTAGTAAGCAATACTATCCCATTCATTTGGATTATAACTCGTACTTGTTTTAGAAAACACTTTTGAAACTAATTCACCATTATAAGAAATAGGTTCTTCTTTTAATAATTTTACGCCTTCGCCATTTTTCGCCAAAATTCGAAAAAGATAACCACTATAAGATACATACTCTCCAATACTCTTATTAACTAGAGTAGATGTAGTTATATCTTCGATAGTATATGGATTAGATTCTGTTCCATCTCCATTTTTAAAGTTTACTGTACTATTTAAATAGATAACAGGTCTTATTCCATAAAGAGACTTTTCCGAATCATTACTTTTGCTTTTGATTCCACCTTCTCCAAAGACATACCATACTCCATCTTCAGAAGGGTTTAATAGCCAAAAATAATTTCCATTATTTAGATAACCTTCATTCCCTCCAGATAAAACATAATCTGAATAAGTTAATAAAGTAACGGGATCATTCACAGTTTTTTTACACGTGCTTTTACTATCTTTTATAGTATCAATACAGGAATCAGCCGTTGTTAAATAAATTTCTTGTTTTGAAAGACTACGATAGATAACTCCAGAATTAGGTTCGTCGGTAGTATTTAAATAAGAACGAATATTAGAGGTTAAATAATCGTTGCTAGAAGAATCCCAAACCAGTGAAGTTATAGAATCCTCGCTAACTAACTTTATCTTTTTATCTTCATAAATCTCTACAATTCTCCAAAGTCTACCAGAATACCAAACATAATTATTATTCAGAGCTCCAGTATAGCGATAATCTTTTCCATCCTTGACTAAATTTCCTTCTTTCAAATGCTCTGCATCCAGTAATTTAGTAGCTAGAGTACGATCTGTCTTAGGAGGATGAAGTTCTAAATTACGATAGTGAAAAAAACGATATCCATAAAAACATAAAAATGTAAGTATCGAAATGATTGATAAAACAATAAATATGAATTCCTTACTTAATTTTTTTAATGGTTTGCGCCTGGGTAACACCTGTTGTTCAATCAAATTTTGTCCAGACATTTCTTTTGGAATAGGTAACTCCATCAAAGTTAATAAGGTAGGTGCTATATCGCCTAATTTACCGTCTTTGAGTGAAATATCTTTCTTCGTTACAATAAATGGAACTTTGCTTGTAGAATGTGATGTTATAACATGCTCTTCTTCATCCAGCATAACATCACTGTTTCCATGATCTGCTGTAACAACTAATACACCACCCAACTCGTCGATTTTTTCTTGGATTCTGCTTAAACATTGATCCACTGTTTCCAATGCCTTTATCGTTGCATTCATATCACCTGTATGTCCAACCATATCTCCATTAGCAAAGTTTAAAATAACAAGATCGTAATCTTGATCTAGTTCTTTTATTAATTGATCTGTTAATTCATTGGCACTCATTTCTGGTTGTAGGTCGTAAGTTGCTACTTTAGGTGATGGAATTAAAACTCGTTTGCAGTTTGGTAAATCCTTTTCGATTCCTCCATCGAAGAAGTAAGTAACGTGAGCATATTTCTCTGTTTCAGCAATGCGTAACTGCTTTTTACCAAATCCACTTACATATTCTCCTAAAGTGTTTGTTAATTTTTGAAGTTCAAAAGCAGGTGCTCCAATCACCTCATCACTTACTGGCATCATCGTTACTAATGGGACATTATGAAATTCTGTATGATCAAATTCATTGAACTCAGGATTTGTCAAAGCTTTAAATAATTCTCTTGCGCGATCTGGACGAAAATTAAATAAAATCATCGCGTCATTTTCTTGCACAGTTCCTTCTTTGTGGAAAACAGCTGGAATAATAAACTCATCTAGTTTATTTTGTTCGTAGTTATGACGAATCGCTTCTTCATAATTTGTGTAAGTTTCTCCTTCACCATCTACAATCGCACGATATGCTTTCTCGATACGATCCCAACGATTGTCTCGGTCCATCGCATAGTATCTCCCTGATATTGATGCTAACTTACCAAGATGTAATTCCTTACATTTTTCTTCTAATCGTTTTAGGTAAGTCAAAGCGACATCAGGAAGAGTATCTCTTCCATCCATAAACATATGCAGATAGACTTCTTCTACGCCTTCTTTTTTACACATATCTAAAAGAGCAAATAAATGGTTGATGCTCGAATGAATACCTCCATCAGAAAGTAATCCAAATAGATGTAATCTAGAGTGATTTTCCTTTGCATGATTCATAGCCTTTTTTAATTCTTCGTTATCATAAAAAGACTGATCTTTTATCATCTCATTAATTAGTTGTAGTGGTTGATACACAATTCTGCCTGCACCAATGTTCATGTGCCCAACTTCACTATTGCCCATTTGACCTGCTGGTAATCCCACTAATTCACCACTTGCTTCTAGCAAACTATGTGGGTATTCTTCCATTAATTTATTAAAGGTCTTCATATTTGCTTGTTTGACAGCATTTCCATGGATTTCCTCACGGAATCCAACACCATCTAAAATACAAAGAATCGTCGGTTTCATAATAATCATCTCCGTTCAATATTTTACCATAAAATATGATATTTGTTACCAAAAATAATATGGATTTGGTTGGATTTCTCATTTTTAGACATTTTGTTTTCATTCACAAAAAAATAGCAAGTAACCAATAGTACTGCTATTAAAAATATAAACTCTAGTGTGGTCATTTTACTACTGAATAAAATCTATTTACTCAGAAAGATCCTTTTGGAAACTATTGTAGAGATGAAACTATAGGGCGAAATGAAGCGTAACTGAAAGTGCTACCATCTGGATTATTGAATCCTCCAATACCAGCTCCTGTGGTGCTATTAAAGTACCCACCACGGATAATCCATGGTCCATAGACATATGGTAGATAACTCTCTTCTTTACCCCATTCCCCTTGTTCTATTCCAACCCATCCTCTTTGGCTACTTAAACGATATGCACCACTACTTGTTTCATATACTCCATCACCGTACACTGTTGCATCATAATCCATTCCTTTATCTTCCAATAAATTAGCATTAGATGTTGTATATTTTGTAATGTGGTCACTAGGTAAACGGTTATATTCTTCAGCTGTAAATTCACTCATACCTAATAAGTTATTATAGACTGCCATTGTTCTCTCATAAGCTCCACCACTCATATCATAAACTCCTGTAATATTCCAAGTTGTACTTGCTTTTACTCCTATCTCTGTATTATAAGCATTTTGACACCCATTATAAGCTGTCGCAGAAGCTGTATTTCCCGCGCATCCCGTTATATATGTATTGCTATTATTGATATAAACCTCATTTGTATTCGCTCCATATATCGATAAAGTTAAATAATAGATTGCTCCCCATTCTAGGCTTGTTACCATATGAGAATCAACTTGATTTTCATTCCATCCATAAATGTTTCTCTTTATTTTCATTGCTACACTTGTGTTATAGGCGTTTTTAACACTAATACTAAGGTAACTACTTACATTTGGTATTATTTTAATTGTTAAAGTTGATTTATTACAATTTGCAGAACTCGGACTTGTATAACACGTATCTGTTTGATCTGCGACACTCGGTTCAAATTTTGCTACCCAATAACCATATCTATTAATATCATTTTGAAATGCTGGATGGGTAAAATAATGCATTGAGGTATCTTTTGTTCCAGCTACATATCCACTGTTTTCAATCTTTGTATTATCAACAGCTATATCACTTGTTCCTTTTAAGAATTTTACATCAATTGTACCTTTAGTACTAGAATGATATCCACTTGTGATTTTATAAGCATACCTTGGTATCCATACCCAGTAAGATCCGTCTTTCGTCTTTACATTTGCCCATAATTTATTATTATAGTCATACCATTCTGGATCATCAGCTGTGGTCACTGTCTCCACCCCATTAACCCATTTAATCGGTGTCATACCTTCTGTTAATTGTGGGGCATTCACTCCTTTTGTTATATTGAATGCAGAGTCACTAGCTGTCACCGTACAATCAACTGTTGTTAAATCACTGTTTACTTTTGCTTTTCCATTCTTATACTCGACAATATAAGAGTCAAATTTAAAATATCCAGATTCAACACTCCCATCTTTCATAAGTACACAAATTAATGCTGGGCTTTTTCCTTTATAGTTTACTGTTCCAATCGTATTTAAATCGTAGGTTCCATCTTTTTTCGTTTGATAAGTTCCTGTATCGATCATATCTTGTAGATCTGATTTCTCAATTGCATCAATGTATCCGTAGGTACTTGATTCGACAGCACCTTTTTTTGCGCTATCAATTACACTTAAAATCATTGGTGTTGCAATTAAAGCAATAATTGCAAGAATTACAATAACCGCTAATAATTCAATCAACGTAAAACCATTTTTTTGTTTCATAATAAAGCTTCCTTCTAGAATCTAGTATGCTTGCCTAGAGCAATCCTATTCTCCTTCATTCTAACACAATCAATTTTGAAATTCAACGAATAATTTTATAAATTCATATATTAAATACAAAAGAAATCAGAAAAAATTGATTTTCTGATTTCTTTGTAATATTACCTTACAGCACCTACTTTATTTCCCTCTAATCTTAATTTATCAGCAATGGTTACGATAAATTCTGAATTAGTTGGTTTTGCTTTATCAATATCGACACTATGTCCGAAAATTTCCTCCATCAAATCCCAATTCCCACGATTCCAGCTAACCTCAATTGCATGACGAATTGCTCTTTCTACTCTTGATACAGTTGTATCAAATTTGGCTGCTAACTCAGGATATAACTCTTTGGTAATTCCACCAATTGTCTCTGGACGTTCATATAGTATTCCAATTCCCTCACGGATATATTGATATCCTTTTATATGTGATGGAATACCTAGTTCATGCAGGATATTAGTAATTGATATTTGTAGATTATTGTGATAAAAATCAATATTCTTTCCATCCTTTTCATTCTTTCCAGTTGCCTCTTTAATTCGTTTTTCCAAATCAGATAATTCAAATGGTTTCAAAATAAAATAACTTACGCCATATTCTGAAACTTCACGAATAATATCGCTGGCATTATAACTGGTTGCTACAATTACCTTCTTATTAATCCCTCGTTTTTTCATTTCCTCTAGGACATACATCCCATCTTTTTTAGGCATAATTAAATCAAGAATAATAACATCGTAATCCTCTTGTCTTGATTCAATTAATTCAATTCCTTCCTGTCCATCATGAGCTTCTAACACAATACTTACTTCTTCACTTCTAGCAAAATACTCCTTTACCATGTTGATTAAACTGACATTATCATCAACCATAAGTACTTTTCTATTTTCCATATCGATTCCCTTTCTAAAGTACTGCTTACCTTGAATTTAATTATACTACAAACAGGTATCCTATTACTAGAGCAAAATTCATCTATTTTTGTCGAAGAATTTTAAAAAACCAAAATTTTAACACTTTCTTTACAGAAATAAAGAAGTTACTTTTCACGAGTAACTTCTATTATTTTAATTAATTTATCAGGATTTACTGCTGCAGATCCAATTAAAAATCCCGCAATATTTTTCATTTGAACTAAAGTAGAAATATTTTTTTCATCGACACTTCCACCATAGATAATTTTGATAGGATCAGATGAAAATTCATGACATACTGTTTGAATATAATGAATCATTGTTTCGATTTCTTCAATGTCCGGAATGATACCTGTTCCGATCGCCCATATCGGTTCATAGGCAAATAATATATTTTTTATTTTTTCCTGTGGAATATTTTTAAGTGCTGAATGAATTTGTCTTTTTAAGATTGTCTCTTTGTTACTTCTCTCATCTAATGTTTCACCAATACACAAGATAATATTCAAATCATTTTCTAGAGCTGCCGTTACTTTTTGATTAATATGATGATCAGTTTCACCAAATAACTTTCGCTCATTATGACCAATTATAACATAAGATATTCCTAATTGTTTTGCCTGTAATGGAGAAATTTCCCCTGTATATGGTCCAACATCCTTAAAGTAGATATTCTGTATTCCGACATGATACCCTTTTTCTAAATAATAAGGAATATAAACGCTAGAAGGACATAGTATTAATTTTTCATTATTAAACTCTTTTAAAGATTCGAGATAATTAGAAATCATGTCGGGCATTTGATACATTTTTAAATTAGCGATAATATACTTATTCATCGTCGCTCTTTTTAACAGCATGAATTAATTTATCAAAAAGTCCAGGCTCTTTCTTCACGCCAGCTAGTGCAGCTTTATAGACATCCAATACTTGTTCCGCATAATATTTTAAAGAATACTTTTCAGCAGCAATCCGCGCTTGACCTGCCAGTTTCGCACATTTTTGAGGATGTTCAATCAAATCACTAACGCAGCCAATGTAATCCTTTTTGTTTTCAAATAAATGCCCATTTAGACCATCTACTACGACGCAGTTAAAACTTTCATCATTGACACAGACAACTGGCTTTGAAGCCGCCATCGCTTCTACTACAGTTAACCCTTGTGTTTCTGTTGTTGATGCAGTTGCGAATATATTGGCTAATTGATAATAGGAAGGAACTTCATCATATGGAATAGCATTTGTAAATATGATGTTATTCGCTAATTTTAAACTCTCTGAAAGTTCTAGGAAGTTTTCATAATCAGGTCCACTTCCAACCACGACTAATTTACAATTCGGATATTTTTTAACTAGATCGACTTGTGCTTTGATTAAAAAATCTACACTTTTTTCATGTGCTAAACGACCTACATAGAGAATGACAAAGTCATCTTTTTTAATTCCTAATTCATCTCTTATAGAATCAATTGCAGACTCCTTAAATTTCTCTTTGTAAAAGCGTTCTGTATCAATTCCTGTTGGAACCAAATGAATCGTTTTTTCAACCTTATATTTCTGAGTAAATAAATCATATGTCTTTTTACTAGGTACAATTAATTCTTTCGTTGTCTTGTCACAATAGAATTTCGTTAAATATTCAACTATTTTTTTACTGGATTTATCAAAATAACCTTTGGTAATGTAATAAACATAGTCTTCATACATCGTATGATAAGTGTGGACAAGTGGAATATCATATTGTTTAGCAATAATACGAGCGAATGTTCCAATACCAAATTCTGTATGTGAATGAATAATATCTAAATTCCATTTTTTAATCTTATTAATCGCTCGAATTGGATAGATACCGGTTAACCTATAGTCATATATTCCAATTGGAATACCAGGAATTCTAATAATGTGATCATTTTCCTCATACTTATATTCCATATTATCAGGATTGACTGTTACAATATATACTTCATGACCTTTCTCACGAAGTCCTTTTTCAAGCATGGCAATGCTAGTTGATACTCCATTAATATATGGAGGATATGTATCCGTAAAAATCCCTATTCTCATTTAATTCTTTCCTTTCATATTAAATGCAATTCCACCTACAATTAATCCAAAATAATAAGTAAGTCCGCGCCACAATAACATAATTGCATTTAATTTACTTCCTGTAATAAAATTCCCGAAGAATGCTAGAAAGCCATATTCAAGTCCTCCGGTTCCTCCTGGTATGGGAACAAATGATCCAATCAACATTACATAAGCACTAGTAGTAACTGATAAAAAGCCATCGAAACTGGTGTAATCACCCATGCTATATAGTAGCACTACAGGGATTAAATACTGCGCTGTAAGTGCTATTAAATTTAATCCAATGGCAAAGGCAAATTGCTTTTTGTTTGTCAGTAATAATTTTGCACCTTTATGAAATTGTGAAATATATTCTTCAAATTCTGATTTTTTCTTCTTTTCATCTTTTACAAAATGCATTTTAGCTAATAAATGAATCACTGTATTGCTAACCCACCGATTAAACTTAGGATTAAAAGCAATTAGGAATAATCCTATCACAACAACTGTGTTGATAAAAAAACCAAGTGTTACTAAATTTCTAAGTAAAATAGCTTCTTTGTAAAAACGACAGAAAAAATTAGATATAATTGCAACGCTTCCTAATAGCACCAGAGCAATTTGATAAACAATAAAGTTTTCAATAATGACATTGGTACTATCCGTAAGTTTAAGTCCCGACTTTTTAAGCATATAGATTTGAAAGGGTTGTCCACCAGTAGCAAATGGTGTAATCGCATTAAAAAATGAAGTGGATAAAGTCATGCGGATTGCTTCCCGAAATGTGAATTCTTTTTTGAATCTTCTGGTAGCTATACAAAACTCAATTGATTTAAACAGCCAATAACCTAAAGCTAAGAAAATAGCTAATATAAACCATAATGGATTTAAGTTTAAAATTTCATGAATGATCTCTCTAAAATGATCCTTCAAAGAGAAATAAAGAACAGCTACGGTAATTACAACTAGAACAATAAAATTAATTAGTTGTTTTTGTATTTTCATAAGTCATCTATTGCTGCAATTCCTGGCAATGTTTTTCCTTCTAATAGTTCTAAAGCTGCACCGCCACCAGTTGATAAAAAGCTCATGGCCTTTTCATAACCCAACTTTTTAACAGCTGCCACAGTGTCCCCACCACCGATAATTATATTAGCGTCAACATCATTTAAAATCTGACAAATACCTTCTGTCCCACTCGAAAAATTATCATATTCAAAAACTCCGACTGGTCCATTCCATAATATCGTTTTACTATCTCGTAAATACTGTCCAAATAATTTGACTGTATTATGTCCGATATCTAATCCCATCTCACCTTGTTTAATATCGCTAATAAAACATTCATTAGGAATAGTATTAGAACTTATTTCATCAGCATTAACAGAATCAATTGGAAGAATAATTTTTTGATCGTATTCTTCCAGTATCTTTTTACAAAAGTCTAAACTCGAATCGTCCACTAAAGATGATCCAACTTCTATCCCTGTAGCTTTTAAGAATGTATAAGCCATTCCTCCACCAATTAAAATTTGATCGGCTTTTTCTACTAAATTAGATATTACACCAATTTTATCTTTTACTTTTGCTCCGCCTAGAATAATGGTAAATGGATGTTCCGGATTCTCTAGCAGAGGTTCAAAAGCTTTTAATTCTTTTTCGATTAAAAACCCAATTCCACTTGGAAGATTGCGAGCAATTCCTACATTGGAAGCATGAGTTCTATGAGCAGTTCCAAAAGCATCATTGATAAATATTTCACCTAAGCTTGCCCAATAAACACCAAGTTCCGTATCATCATTCGATTCTTTTAAATCTACTACATCTTCAAATCTAGTATTTTCTAATAATAATATTTCACCTGATTTTAATTCATTAATTTTTTCTTCTACCAATGCTCCTCGTGTCTCTGGAACAAATATTACTTTAGATGTTATAAGACCTTGTAATCGATCAGCGATCGGTTTTAAAGAATGTCCTTTTTTATCTTCTTCAGTTTTAATTCTTCCTAAATGCGATAGCAAAATAACTTTCGCTCCATGATCTACTGCATATTCGATTGTTTCTAAACTTTCTCTGATTCGATTGTCATCAGTTATGATTCCATTTTCCATTGGAACATTAAAATCAACTCGAATAATTACTTTTTTTCCTTTTAATTCAAAATCGCGAATGCTTTTTTTCATAGTTCCCTCCTTTTTTATTTTACCATATTTTTTCATTTATATTTATTACAATTTTGTTAGATTCCAAAACGGAAATGATCCAATTGATGATTTTTCATTATTTCTTCTTTTGTTAGGGCTTTGTTATAGATACGAATCGCATAAATAGTACAGTTCATATTGCCACCTTCAATTCGCTTACCAAAATTAATCGATGCATACTGCCCATTATTATATTCTTGTGTAGCTCCTTGATATGTAACCTCATTATCTACATAAACTATCGTTTTTTCATTTCCAACTGACATTGTTATGGTTGCCGGAATTTTATTATTCATTTCAAATATAGATGTTCCAGTAGGAATAGGGCCAGGACCATACCAATAATACTTTTTCAAATCTGCAACTATTTCGATACGACCATTCATATCATTTGAGACGTTTCCACTATTAAATGTCATAATGTCAGCCCAAGCAGCCGTCGTCTCTGTTTGAAATACAATTTGAATAGTATAATTTTTATTAGTTGTTAAAACATTAGGTGTCTGTATATAATCATCGATTCCATCTAATGTTAATTTAAATTGATTCCAACCACTGGATACAGTGTTATTAAAACCGCTCATGGTTGCATGTTTCCCGTTTCCAGTCAAATCGTTCCAAACATTATTCATAGGTTTACTATAACTATCATATTGGGCAAGTAATCCTTCTACATAGTTTTCCTGTTGACTACTATAACGTGCTTTATCTAATTGATAATCGTTCATTATTTCTTGTTCTGTTAAAGCATGATTGTAAATTTTAACAGAACTTACATAAGATTTCGTTTTTGTAGTGGCTACGGTTCCATTGGGATTTCCTCCCACCATAAAATGAGTAGAGTTCTGTGGTGCTGTAATATTTCCAGCGACTGTTTTAGTTCCTTGCAATACTCCATCAAGATAAAATTTCATAGTAGTTCCATCGTAAGTACCAACTAGTTGATAATAGCGATTTGTCTCATAGTTTTTTGTAGAATTAATTTGATAGTAAGTTCCATTGACATTGATTTGAAAAGCTATTTTACGATTTCCACTTTGATCTACTACAAAGCCATATCCTCCACCTTCATAATTTGACATTAAAACTTGCTCTGCAGAACTAAATTCTGGAACCATTATATAGGTACTTAGAGTCACTTGAACAGGATTAATGACATTCGATAAAATATAGTTTGTTCCATCTAAATAAACAGAGTTCCCTTGAAATCCATTATTTGCAGTAAATCCCATTAATTGACCATCATTTCCGAGTTCACTTCCGCTTTGATCTTTCCAGATTGTAGTTGGTTTTGAATCAATACTATAACTTAATAATAAACCTGTTTTTTTATATGCATTAATAGTAATATCTGAATTTACAAAATCATATGTAATATTTCCTGATGGCGTTTTTAACGCGACTACTGTAGCATCCAAATTTATTTTTTGATTAGTTTGAGGATTTACTTTAGTACTTGTTAAGTAACCGTTATCAACTAGTTCTCTTACTTGTACAAAAGCTTTTCCACTCACGGTATCAAGAGTTGAGTACTCTTTTCCCTTTCCTTGAATATATGCTTCCGTTGCCAAATAGATATCATTCAAAAAGCGTTCGTAATCCTGACCTTTTGATTTTGTTAGTAACTGTGTTACATTTGGAACAACAACTAGTAATATTACTCCAATCAATGTAAAAACACCTAGTAGTTCAACTAAAGTAAAAGCATTTTCCCTTTTTATTTCTTTCATATTTTCACCTATTCTCTGTTACTATTGTATAATTTTTCTTATCGTTTTTCAAGGTTATTATAAAAAAGAAAATTGAAACAAATAAAAAAAGAGTTTTTATTTGTTTTTCAACTCTTTTTCCTATCATTCATTGGTTTCAGTCGCATCTAAGTGAGCAAAATAAGCTGCTGTTCTTACCATTTGGGTACTATACCCCATTTCGTTATCATACCAAGCAACTATTTTAACTAATTGCTCGCCATCTACTTCTAAAATATCAGTAAGTAAGCCATCAACTAAAGCACCAACATGAGACCCGATAATATCACTTGATACAATTGGATCTTCTGTATATTTAATTGTTTCATTTTGATTTTCTTTAAACAGTTGGTTGATTTCTTCAACGGTCGTATTTTTATCTAAGCGAAGTGTCAAATCAATCATTGATCCAGTTGTTGTTGGAACACGTACAGCATTCCCGTCCATTTTTCCTTTTAGTTCAGGAATTACAGCACCGATTGCACTTGCAGCACCAGTTGAGGTTGGAACAATATTGGCGGCAGCTGCTCTTCCTCTTCTTGTATAAATACCTTTTTTATGGGCAACATCAAGTACTGCTTGATCTCCTGTATAGGCGTGTATTGTAGTCATATATCCTGATTTTACACCAAATTCTTTATTTAAAAGATCTAATACTGGAGCAAGACAGTTCGTAGTACAACTAGCGGCACTGATGACTTGTTCTGATCCATCTAATATTTTTTCATTAACATTATAGACAATTGTTTTTAAATCTCCTTTAGCGGGTGCTGAAATAATAACGTGTTTGGCACCAGCTTCGATATGTGCCATGGCTTTATCTTTGTCTGTAAAATGACCAGTACATTCCATTACCTCATCGATTGTTAATTCATTCCATGGTAAGTTTTTAGGATCCATCTCAGCATATACTTTCACACGATGATCTCCAACAATAATCTCATCTCCCTCGGCACGAATTTCAGAAGTGCGATAAGTCCGATGTGATGTATCATATTTTAATAGATAAGCTAGTTGTTCTGCATCTGTCAAGTCATTGATTGCTACTACTTCCATATCAGGTAATTGTTCAATTAAACGAAAAACTAAACGCCCAATACGGCCAAATCCATTTATTGCTATTCTTCTCATATTTATTTCTCCTTTTCTATTTGAAACAACTTCCTCCGATAAATTCTCGAAGTACCGAATCATGTGGAACATCCTCGCTTGGCATCGGTAAGAAATTTCTTAAGAAATTAATTAAACGCAAAGCCTCTGGATACATTGAATCATCTTCATCAACAGCAAATAATAGTGGCTCCGCATATGTTTTTAATACAGAAAGTTCATAAATCAACGATGAATTAATTAAAGCGTCTGCGTCATCTTGGAATGGGAAAATATATTTTTCTTCGCCTTCACGAATCTGTTTCCACATATTTAAGGTTTGAGCAGCATTGTAACCGCGATATTTATTATCGCGAACAATTCTTCTTAATTTTCTTGTATCACTTGTATGAATACGGTTGTGATTATCAATATTTAGTTGTGTTAATGGACTAATATATATTTTAAACTTATTTTTTCTTTCAACAGAAATTGTAAGATCATCATTTAATCCGTGTAATCCTTCTATTACAATCATATCGTTTGATCCAATTTTTAATTTTTTCCCTTTATATTCTCTTTTTCCTAGTACAAAATTATATTCAGGTAGTTCTACTGTATTTCCCTCTAATAATTCTGTTAAATGTTTATTAAATAAGGTTAAATCAAGAGAATTAAGTGATTCTGTGTCTAATTCACCATTTTCTAAACGTGGCGTTTTAGCTCGATCTAAGAAATAGTCATCAATGGAAATTTGATGAACATTAATTCCTTTACTTTGTAGATAAATTTGTAATTTTTTTGCTGAGGTGGTTTTTCCAGATGAGGAAGGTCCAGCAATTAGTACTAATTTAACAGTATCTTTTTGATTGTATATTTTTTCTGCAATCGCTGCTAGCTGTTGATTATAGTATGTCTCAGATAAGCGAACTAATTCATCAGATCGTCCTGTAGCAATGACACCATTTAAATCTGCTGCATTTTCAATTTTTAAAACTTTACCCCATTTTGTATAATCCAAAAAGGCTTGAAACAACATACTATGATGAACATAATCTAAGGTCATTTCAGGATTATAACTACTAGGATAACTTAATACAAATCCATTATCTTTGATATAAGTTAATTTAAAATCATCAATTTGACCAGTTGAATATGCAAGTTCACCATAGAAATAATCATAAATATCATCAATACGATAAAGGTTAACATAAGTATTACTGATATATTTTAATACATTCACTTTATCTTTTTGTTTTTTCTTTGTGAAATATTTAATTGCGTCAAAACGAGATACTCCTAATTTGTTAATAATATAGTCCTGTTTGGAGATCTCTTTCATTTTTTGTTCTAATTTTTGTACAACTGGTTTATCAATTTGTACACCTTCAATTTCACAGTAAAATCCTTTATCAATAGAGTGTTCAATAATTACCTCTGCTTCTTCACCTAATAATTTTTTAACTGCCACAATTAAAATAAATTGTGCAGTTCGACCGTAAATACTATTTCCAGTTCCATCACTTCGATCATAGAATTCAACCGTTGCACTTCTCGTGATAGGTTCATTTAAGGCAGTAATATTATTATCAACTTTACCTACTAAAATTGGATAGTTAAAATACATTTGACATACTTTTCCAATTTCAACAAGTGGTGTTCCTGATTCAAATTCGTATATCTTCTCTCTAAAATTAATTTTTATTTTCTTTGCCATTTTATCCCTCTATTCTTTTACTATTCTCATTTTACCAAAAAATGAACATTTTGTCACAACATTTCTTGAATATTTTGAATCCTTTACGGCTATGATAATTCTAGAAAGGGTGATTCTGTGAGTTTAGTTCCAACAGTTATTGAAAAAAGTAGTGGTGGAGAGCGAGCATATGATATTTATTCTAGATTATTAAAGGATCGTATTATTATTTTATGTGGAGAAATTGATGATATTAATTCAAATACGATTGTAGCCCAATTATTATATTTGGATTCACTGAATCATGATGATATTAGTCTTTATATTAATTCTCCAGGAGGTAGTGTTACTGCCGGAATGGCGATTTTAGATACGATGAATTTTATTAAAAGTGATGTGTCGACCATTTGCCTAGGTATGGCAGCGAGTATGGGAGCGTTCCTACTTACTTGTGGAGCGAAAGGAAAGCGTTGCTGTCTACCAAATAGTGAAGTTATGATTCATCAACCTTTAGGTGGAGCCCAAGGTCAAGCAACAGAAATTAAAATTGCTGCTGAACATATTTTAAAAATTAAAGATAAAATTAATAAAATTTTAGCAAAAACAACTGGAAAAGATTTGAAAATTGTAGAACAAGATACAGAGCGAGATTACTTTCTTGATGCTGAAGAGGCTTTAAAATATGGTATTGTAGATAAAATATTAATTGATGAAAAAAAATAGCACTGGTGATGCTATTTTGTTTTTTCATATCTAATATTTTAAAAATCTGCGAGTATATTTTAGGATAATTTCTTTTAATTTCCTTTATATTATCTCTAAAAAAACAAGCAAAGTATGCTGTATAAAAATTATTGCTTGCAATTTCATTTGTATCATCATGTTTTACATTGTTATATTTATAATTTTCATAATTATTCGAAGAAGTCAAACTTTGAAAATAACATCTTTTATTCAAAAGATACCCCTCAGCCAATACTTCATTGTTGCTATCACCTACTAAAAACTTTTCTAAATTTGTTTTTATACCATCAGGTTTTAAACTATTACCAATCATATAGATATTATCATAGTTATTACTAGTAAAGCGATCTTTTTTCAATCTAGGATATTTGTTAGTGCTGAAATACTCTTGAAATATTTCTTTTAGTTCCTCATTATAAATAAACATAGTTTGTAAAAATTTATTATTCAATATATCATTTTTACTTTCCTCTTTACTGTTTTCAAAGTTTTTTTTCAATTTTTCAATAGAATAAATTACATTGTTAATTTTTACTTTTTTCTCGTTGAATTCTAAGTAAAGTGCACAATTGAGTACGAAATAATAAAGAAAGTGTAGTTTCAATAAAAAGTGCACAAAAAATCATAGTAGAACATTGAAAATGGTAGAAAATAAAACAAAAAAAGTCTATCATTTTAATATATAATCACGACTAAAAGATACAGCAGAAGCAATTTCAAAAAGTAACTACACATCCTGTATTTATCATTTAAACCAAAGTATATTATATAGTAAATAAGCATTAAGTCAAATTTTCATTGACTTAATGCTAAGATAATTACAACTATGAACTAATTGTCAATGGTATAAATGAACTCGCAAGCTCGCCATTGACAATTAATAAAATTACAAAACTACCTGCACAACAATTTTGCACTTTCAAATTTAACTTACATTTACTTTTTTCTTTTGTAGTAGGAGCTCCCAATCATTTAAACAATTAGGAAAACGTGATATATTAAAGACAGAATCTTCAATAGTTGATGGATCAATATTATAAAATTTTTCTTGTTGATAATATTTTAATAACAAATGAAAAACACTTTCTCCTGATTCTATACTCTTTTTATAATCAGTTAAAAAATGATTAAAAAATCTTAAACTTAAATATTTTGTTCTAATAAAGTTAATTATTTCATCGTTTTCAATATTACAAAGATTATTTTTTATTTCTTTTTCGTTTAACAAATTATAGACACGATCTTTAATTGAAGCAAAATCAATTTTTAATGATATTATTTTTTCAATTACATATGGTCCTTTTTCGGTAGTATTTAAATAAATGCTTTTATTATCAAAGTTATCCTTTTGATGAATTCTTCTTATTGTTCAATTGTAATCACCAGTTATTAATATATATTTTTTCCGATCAGCTTGCTCAATATATTCAGATATCTTATTAACAGCTAAAAGTAATGATTCTATATCATCTATTCTATCTACATCTTCAATAACAAGCGCAATATCGATTTTATCAACGATTTTTTCTATGAGTTTATTTTCATAATATTTTCCGTGTTCACATTTATACAAATTAATAAATGGAACTGGACTCCGTTTTATTACACACCCTAAAATAAATATTATTATTATTATTATTATTATTACTGCTGAAACCGCAGTTAAAAGGATCAAGATACTAGAATCACCATTATTATTACATAATAACTGCATATTTTCAGCAATGATGCAAGTATAATTATTAGTTTGTAATAAATCTAACAATATTGATATTATCGTCCCAAAGGAAGTACCTAATATAGCAAATACAACAGTTAACAAGATAATAGTTGAGCTTATCTTACTTTTATCTTTTTTCATAACATGAAAATATAACTCTTCAATATAATTATCTGTTTCATTCATCCATGGAGAATACCTATTATTTTCTTGAATGTTCAAAACTTCCTTTATAAAAGTTGTTTTCCCCATCCATAATCAGCATTTAGAAAAATTACTCTTGTTTCTGGATTAGATGATAGAAAAGATTCAATTCTAGTTTTGTATCTATCTCCAAATTCAATTAAATCTTTATGACCATCTCGCTCTTTCACACCAATTCCTCTATAATATTTACATTTATTACTTTCTATTTTATAAAATCCAATTACATTATATCATTTTTATTTTATTATAGAAACAATTGGACGAAAGGTACCGTAACTATACGCTTTACTACCATAGTACCCACTAAAACTACCCAGTCCTGCAAAACCTGTATAATCAAAATGTGTTCCACGACTAAACCATGCTCCAGTAACCGTTGGAAGATAAGTTATTTCATTTCCCCAACCTCCTTGAGAATTTCCAGCCCATATTGTACCATTATAGCGGAATGCCCCTGTACTTGTTTCATAGATTCCATCACCATAGATGGTTGCATCATAATCCATTCCTACATTGTTTAATAAATTAGAAGTTGGTGTTGTATATTTTGTAATATATTTAGATGGAATACTAGTTAACTCATTTGTAGTAAATCCACTAGACTCTATTACATCATTGTAAACTCCCATCATTCTTTCCCAAGCTCCGCCGCTCATATCATAAATTCCCGTAATATTCCATGTCGTACTTGCTTTCACACCTATTGCAGTATTATAGGCATTCTGACACCCATTATAAGAGGTTTCAGAAGCTGTATTTCCTGCACATCCTGTTATATAAGTTTGACTATTATTGATATATACCTCATTTGTATTAGCTCCGTATTTTGATAAAGTTAAATAATACGTTGATCCCCATTCTAAGTTTGTCATCATATGGGAATCAACACTATTTAATTCCCATCCATAAATTGTCTTCATTTTCATAGATAAACTCGCATTATAAGCATTTGAAATACTAATACATCTCCAGCTTTGAACATTTGGTACGACTTTAATTGTTTTAGTTGTGACATCATCTCCTATTGTTGGACATGTCCAATCAGAACGATATCCATTTGCTACACCCTCTGCAGCAGTTGGTTCAAATTTTGCTACCCAAAACCCATATTTGTTAATATTATTTTGAAAAGTAGGATGAACAAAATAATGCATTGAAGTATCATTACTTCCAGCAAAGTATCCATTACTTTCAATCGTTGTTCCATCAGCAGTTAAATTGGAACTTCCTTTTAAAAATTTAACATCAATTGTACCCGTTGTACTACTGTGATATCCACTGGTTATCTTATATGCGTATCTTGGTATCCATACCCAATATGATCCATCAGCAGTCTTAACATTAGCCCATAATTTATTAGAGTAATTATACCAATCTGGATCATCTACTGTAGTTACCGTTTCCACTCCACCAACCCATTTAATCGGTGTCATCCCACTAGAAAGTTGCGGTTTATTTACACCTTTTGCCTCATCATAAAAATCACTTATATTTTCACTAAGCTCTCCTAAGACTTCTCTTTTGATTCTCTCTAGTACTGTACGGCGATCTCCAAGCATTGTTATTACACTAATTACAATAATCATGAATAGTAATAAAATAGAATATAAAATACCTGAAACTGCAAAACCCTTTTCATTCATTAAAACCGCCTCTATTCTGTTATCATTTTATAATAAAATAATAGTTTCGTCAATGAAAAAGGAATCAGTGGATTCCTTATTGTTTATTAAATGATTGTTTATTGCTTAGTGATTGTTCACCGAGTTCAACTAAACGTCTTGTCATTTCCCCACCAACAGTTCCGTTTAAACGGCTTGTGGTATCGGCACCTAAAGTTATTCCAAATTCACGAGCAATCTCGTACTTCATCTGTTCGATTGCTTGTTTTGCACCTGGAGCAACTAATTTATTGTTACTGTTCATATACTTCACCACCTTATACTAATATTCTCCCTAATTATGACAAAATTATTACTACTAAAAAATGGAATTTTGCCATATTATAGCTTGAATGTTATAAAAAAAGACAGCCCGGAAACTGTCCATTTTATATAGATTATTTAGCTTGGTAATTTGATCCACCTAAATGTTGTTCACCCATTTGAACTAAACGTCTAGTGATTTCTCCACCAACTGATCCATTTGCACGGCTAGTAGCGTCTGGTCCCATATTAACCCCAAGTTCATTAGCAATTTCGTATTTCATTTGTTCAATTGCTTGTTTTGCACCTGGAGCAACTAATTTGTTAGAGCTAGATCCAGTCATTTTGTTATTCATATGTTTCACCTCCTGTACACTAATATCATGCGCTAGGAAGTTTTTTTCATACAAATTTTTGTTTGGTAATTTATGGTTATAATAAATCTATATATTGTTGTTTTTCTAGTTTTGTTATGGTTTCAATATTGTTAACACATTCTTCAACTAAACTTTGATAATCAAACTTACTTTCAAATTCGATACACTTTTCTAAAACAGGTCGAATTACTGGATGTTTTGGTAAAAAAATTGTGCAGCAATCTTCAAATGGTAGAATGCTTGTTTCATATGTTCCAATTTTTTTTGCTAATTCAATAATTTCTAACTTATCCATACAAGCAACAGGTCTTATTACAGGCATAGTAGTTACATTGTTAATAACCACCATACTATCTAAGGTTTGACTTGCAACTTGCCCAATGGATTCGCCATTTAAAATAATTTTACACTTGTGTTTTTTTGCAACTGCTTCAGCAATTCGATACATCATTCTTCTCATGATGGTAATAATATAACTATCAGGAACATTTTTATAGATTGTCTCTTGTAATTTCGTAAAAGGCACAACATTAACTTTAATATTACCAGAATATTGATTGATGATGTTTGCTAGTTCAATTACTTTGTTTTTTGCTTCTAAACTAGTATGTGGTGGCGATTCAAAATACAAACATTCTAGATCTACACCTCTTTTTAAAGAGAGATATCCAGCTACTGGCGAATCAATTCCACCTGAGAGCATCAACATTCCTTTTCCTTGGATACCAACTGGGTATCCTCCATTTCCTTTTTCTTCATCTGTATATAAGAAAGTTCCTTCTGGTCTAATTTCAATATATAAATGAATATCAGGATTATGAACATCTACTTTTAATGTTGTATTTTTTAAAATATATCCGCCAATAAGACAATTAAAATCCATACTGTGAATTTCAAATGTTTTATCCGCTCTTTTGGTATCAACTTTAAATGTAGAAGCTTCGATATTTTGAATTAATTCTAAAGCTTTTTGTTCGATGGCTTCTTTATTAGTATCAACTTTATGAGCAACAACTATACCATGAATTCCAAATATTTTTTTTAATTTTTGAACAATATTATTTAAATCTAATTCGTTACATTCAATGTACATACGAACACGATCTTTTTTTATTTTAAAATCAAAATTATTCAATATTTTTATAATATTATTTTCAAGCATTTGAATAAACATTTTTCGATTTGATTTTTTCGTAGTTAGTTCTCCATATTTAATTAAAATTAAACGATTCATATAATCACCTGCTTTCGATTATAACATACTTTTTATTTCATTGACAAATAATTTTTTCACCTTTATAATAAGCTTTAAAAGGGTGAGAATATATGAAATCCGATTCTACAAATAGGATTTTTGAAAAAATTGATATTGTTTATATTTTAGAAGAATTTTTATTTATCACCAAAGAAGCAGTACTGCTCAATTATCAAAACTTAGAAAAACAGACTTTAGATAATTATTTAGACTCTAAAGAATGTATTATTGTTTGTAATTTCATTCAAATGGAGATTTTAAATTTTTTAAAATTATATTATGCTATGTATTACAAACTAATAAAGACAGATTACAATCTATTAGAAAAAAGCTATGATTACCTAACTGATTTGCTCGATTGGAAAAATCAAATCAATTGTCATTTAAATCAACCAAGAAACGGATATATTCCTTTTTTCACAACCATATTAGAGGAACATTCCGATTTAAAAGAGAAATATATAGAATATATGAAAAAATATAAAAAAGACCTCTTATAATTGAGAGGTCTCTTTGTATCTTTTAGCTGTCTCAAAAGCTTTTTTCACTAATTCATAACTTTGTCGTGTAACAAATGTTTTCGTTGGTTCCATATTAATTAATTCCATACATACTTTATCTAAGTCGAACACACTCTTTTTATCACAAAGATACAAAACTGACTTTAAATAGAGCATATTTACGAGCGCATTCATTTTCACGTCCTCATATTTATAATATTGATCGTTTGTAATTTTTAACAAATCTTCAACACAGATATAAACTAGGGAATTGAGATTTTTTTTATAACTATCATCCATTGGGTCGCTTCTAAGTGTAGATACACAATCGGAAAATTGTCGTCCAAAAATGTCGCGTTTTGAAATCTCAAAATTTTTCTGTAATAGATTTTGTTCGAGTTTTTGGTTGGTAAAAGACAATTTATATTTACTTTTTAAAAGATGAGCAGTAACTTTTTTATTTTTCCTACGATCAATCATTCTTTGTGCAAAAAACAAAAAGTTCTGTTCTATATAGAAATGCAATAATTCATCCAATCGTATCGCATCCTTTTTGTTATCATCTGTTATAGAATCCAAAAATTCATATACTGCAGTTTCATCTACGAGAACACCCTGGAGCATATAATCTTCATTATCATTTTCTAATTCCTCTTCCATTTCAGATTTTAGTGAAGGGAAAAATTCAGGATGAAAATCATGTTTACTATCTATTATAAAGTTTTTTAATCGGCTTAAAATTCGATCATCAATTATGCTATAAATACCCCTATGAAAAGTATTTTCTGTGTAAAAGACATCATCATCATTCATACTGTAAGTATCTTTAAACAAAGCTTTTTCTGTGTAAAAAGCATCGTTATCACTCGCACTGTTAGTCTCTTTAAACAAAGCATTTTCTGTGTAAAAAATATCGTCATCAACATATTTTTGAGCAGTCAAAAGCTTCATTATTTCAATACATTTATCATATGTTAAATTTAATTTTTTATAAACCCTATCTTCTACTTCTAAAGCTATTTTTAAATAATATATAATAGTTTGAACTTGTTTCCCTTGCAATTTCCCAGATAATTCTAATTTATATAATCGATCATATAAAACTCTAATCGACTGAGTGATTTTTAATAAATCTGCTAAATTTATTTTATCCTTTTCTGTTAACATACTTCTATTCATACAAAATCCCCTTACTGCATTAATTAAAGTTATAGTATATTAATATTATTATTTTGTCAATTTCATTAATAAAAAAATGATTTTAAAAAATGATTCTTTTATATTGTCTTATATATCCTATATATTCTTTAATCAGTTGATTATTTGTATCGCTGAGTGTTTCTTTTTCAATAAATTTACAAAGATTAGAATCAACCTCTTGTATCATTTTACTATTAAGAAAGGATAGATGCATCTCAATATATAATCTTCTCAATTCTAAATTTATGTTCTCTTCCTGATTAGTGGGACAATCCATTAACTTGTCTATATATTCTTTTATAATATTTTTGCTTTTTTTACTAAAAAGATTAGGATGGCAAACTGAGTCAGAAATCACTAAGAAATCAAGGTTAAATTTACAATTCACTAATATTTGTTCTATCTCACTATCGACAAAAGAAAGATTATAAATAGCGTTTAATAATCCTTTGCAACTATTAGAATTAGGGGTTGAACTAATTTTTTTAGCTAAAGCTACTAAAAATATTTTATTAATATTATTTTGATAACGACAATTTCTATGTTGTGATTCATTCTGTTTATTCAAATTTCTTAAGTGAGATTGTAATTGATTTACAATTCTACCATCCATTCTAGAACAGACAGGATCTAATACATGGTTTTGAACGTTTGATACGTTTTCTCCAAAAAGGTCAAATTCTTTTAAAAATTTCAATAATTTATACACTTTTATATAGGTTAACTCTAATCTTTTATAAATACTATTTTCTACCTCTAAAGCTATCTTTAAATATTCTATATATTGTTCTTTTTTTATCTGATTTATCCTTGGTTCTTCAATTATATTATATAATGTATTAATTGATTGAGTAACTTTCAATATATCGACAAAGTCTTTTTCAGATATACCAATATCAATCATTATAATTCCTCATTTCATGTAGATGATATTGTATATATACTAAATTGATTTGTCAAGAATATTAAAGATTATCATCAAATTAGTACGAAAATAATGTTACTTATTCTTCATATATACTTTATCAGGAATCACTTTAAAATGAAACTCATAACCATCATTTGTTTTCGCGAAAAAATTATTATGATCTTTATCATATCTTATAAGTACAATTTGTGTACTTATATAAGTATTAAATGCTTTCATATATTCTGAAGCAAATATAATATAATTTCTGAATGCTAATAAATCTCTTATTTCATATGAATACATCTTACTTTACTACCTCGAAATTCAATTAATATTTATTAACATTTAATATTTGGACACTTTTTGGGCACTTTTTTATGAAAAATATTCAACAAAAAACTTTCCTCATTTTGAAGAAAGTTTTAATTTCCTTATGGTGCTGGCCGAGGGACTTGAACCCTCACAGTGTTACCACCAATGGATTTTGAGTCCATCGCGTCTACCATTCCGCCAGGCCAGCAAGAATACATTCTTATTATAACATACATTAAACTCATTTCAAGTAAAAATGTTTCATAAGAATATATTTTATTAATCCTCTTTATACTTCGATTCAAAAAGATCAGTTTCTTTGTCTTCCTCTTTCGGTAATTCTATTGTAGGAAGTTCAGCAGTACTAGCCAAACCGAAATAATCTAAAAATTGATCGGTTACACCATATAATAATGGTCGACCAGGTAATTCAGATCTTCCAAGTTCCTTTACAAGATCTTTGGCAACTAATTTTCGAATCATATGACTACTACTAATTCCTCTTATCTCATCTACTTGAACTCTCGTAACTGGTTCATTATAAGCAACGATTGCTAAAGTTTCTAATGCTGCTTGAGAAAGTGGATTATCATCATGATCCAGCAAAGCTTGATAATACTGTTTATGTTCTTTTTTTGTAGTTAATTTTAAATGATCACCTAGAATATCTAATCGGATTCCTCGATCTTCATTCAAATATAAATTTTGCAAATCCTTAATTAATTCAATTAAATCATCACTAGAAATATCCAAAATATCTTTTGCTTGTCCAAAGGTTAATCCATCTTCTCCTGTAACAAATAAAAGACCTTCTAATACTGCCTTCAAATTCATTTTAATCCTCCCTCCATAATAAATTAATACAACAAAAATTTTGCTCTTGTTCTAGTAAGATTTCCTGTTTTCTCGTTAAATCCAAAATAGATAAAAAAGTTACTACAACATAATCTCGACTATAAATATCGAATAGTTCTTCTAATTGAACCTTTTTCTTTTCCTTTAATAATGAGCGAATCTCTTCATTTCGTCTACTAACGGAATATTCTTTTTTTGCTATTTTTGTATTAAGTGGTTTGCTTTCTTCTGCTCTTTTTAAAAACTCGGCAAAAGCTTTTGTTAAATCATCTAAGCAAAAATCAAATTCAATTTCTTTTTCTTCCTGGTATTCTCTAAGATCACTTACCTCTTTTGTAAAATATTCTTTTCGTTCTAATTCTAAATCTTTAAACTTCTCTGTTATTTCTTTGTACTGCTGATATTCAACCAATTTTCCAAGAAGTCTTTCTCTTGGATCTTCCTCTTCGATTTCATCACTTTCATGTCTTGGAAGTAACATGTAAGATTTGATTTCCATAAGCTCCGCCGCTAGTGTTAAATATTCGCTCGCAATATCCAACTCAAGTTTCTCCATCTGCTTTAAATAGTCCATATATTGATCAGTAATTTCACAAAGGTTGACATCAAAAATATCAATTTCTGATTTTTTTATTAAATGAAGGAGCAAATCCATTGGTCCTTCAAAATCTTGTATTGTTACTTTATATTCCATGTTCTCACATCCGCATTGATATTATATCATGGACTATTTTATTTTGCTAATTTTTTATTTGACTTTTTTGAAGAAACAATGATAACATTATAAGACGGAGGGGTACTATGAAACAATTTCATATGCGTAATGAAGGATTTATTTGTGAAAATTGTGGTGCACATATAGAAAAAGCTACCAAAACAGCTAGAGATCATTGTCCAATTTGTCTTTATTCCAAACATGTTGATATCTTCCCAGGCGACCGAGAGAACACCTGTCAAGGATTATTAAAGCCAATCGATGTGGAAAAGTTTAAAAATACCTATAAAATTATTTATAAATGTGAAAAATGTGGACAATTACATAAGAATATTATGGCAGAGGATGATGATATGTTAGCAATTATCAACTTATCCACAAAAAATAAGGAGATCTTAAGATTTCCTTATTTAAATGAAGAATGGTAACAAAATTACTACTGCTAGTAAAATAACTCCTATTATAATAATAAATGTTAAATTTTTCTTTGTTCCTTGATCAAGTTGAATACTTGATTTTTTTTCTTTTTTCTTTTCAACTTTTTTTGTTTGTTCTTCTGCTACTGTTCCCGCTAATGGATCAACAAAAGCATATGAAGGTCCAACTAGTTCTTCTTCTGAAACTATTTCTACTGGTTCAACTGTTGGAACTGGTGGTACTGTATCCATAGAAACTGGCTCTGGCATATCAGTCGCAGCTGGTGTAGCAGATGACTCTACTGCAACTACTTCTGGCATAGTAACAACTGGTTCTACAGGTGGCACTTCTGACATTGGTGCAGATATGGAAGGTTCTACAGATACTGTTGGTTCAACCACAGGAATCACTGGTGCTACTGGTTCTACTTCAATGGGTTGTTCTACATTGTTCATCTCTCGAACAGTAGTGTCTTCGATTGGTTGATTAAAGATATTTGTTTCTGCAGGAACTTCTACTGCTGTTGCATTAGAATTTTCTTCAAATGCTTTTTCACTCATTTCTTCATCTAATAAATCATCAAAGTCATCCAACACTTCTACATTATTGTCTTTATTCATAAACATCTCTCCTATTATTAACTATTATATCAAATAAATTGGATTTTTAAAACAAAAATTTCAATTATTAAACTGACTATTGTAAAGTTCATAATAAAACTGCCTTTTTTGTATTAATTCCACATGAGTTCCAGTTTCGACAATACATCCATCTTTTAAAACAATAATCCTATCAGCATCACGAATAGTGGATAGCCGATGAGCGATAATGAAACAGGTTTTATCCTTCATAAGTTCGATCATTCCTTTTTGAACTAATTGTTCCGTTCTAGTATCAATATTGCTAGTTGCTTCATCCAAAATCAATATCTTAGGATCCTCTAAAATTGTTCTTGCAATTGATAACAGTTGCCTCTCGCCTTGTGAGAAATTATTTCCCTCTTCTTCAACGGTCGATTTATATTCATCTGGGAGGCGATGAATAAAAGCATGAGCCATCGCTTTTTTACTTGCTTCAATCACATCGCTTTCGGTCGCCTCTAAATGACCATATCGAATGTTTTCCAGTACACTCGTTTGAAATAAATAGGTATCCTGTAATACTAGTCCTATTTTTTTACGAAGTATTTTTTTAGAGATATCTGTAATTGGTTTTCCATCAATTATAATATTGCCAATATTAACTTCATAAAAGCGATTTAAAAGATTGATTAATGTAGTCTTCCCAGATCCAGTTGGACCAACAATTGCTACTTTTTCTCCAGGATGAACTTGAAAACTAATATTTTTTAGTATTGGTTTTCCATATTCATATTCAAATGTAACTTCGTCAAAAATAATCTCTCCTTTTATATTTTCCTCTATTTCAATAGCTTCATTCCTAAATTCAGATGGAATATCGATAACTTCAAATACTCGCTTTGCTCCTGCTATTGCGGATTGCATATTTGCAAATAAACTCGCTAAACTATTGATAGGATTACGAAACATTGATGCATAATTTAAAAATGCTAAAATACTACCTAAAGTCGTTTTTCCTTTTAATACGAGAAATGCACCGACACCAATTAATAAAATATTCCCAATATTCGTAATGACAGCATTAGCAGGAATAATCATACTCGCATAAGTTTGTGCATTTACAGAACTATCACATAGTTTTTGGTTCCATATCTGAAATTCTTTTAAAATTTCTTCTTCCTTTTGTACACTTTTTATAAGTTTCATTCCACTGATATATTCTTCTGCATACCCGGTAATCTCACCAATGTTATCTTGTTGCTCTGTAAAATAGCGATTTACTTTCATTCCTATTTTATAAACTAATAGAAAAAAGAGTGGAACAGTAATAATAACCGTAATAAATAATGGAATGCTCATCCATAACATCATTATAGTTACACCAATTAGAGTAATAATACTATTTACAATATCGATGACAAAATCAGAAAGAGTATCACTAATTACAGAAATATCATTGGTAAAGCGGCTCATAATATCGCCCTTTTTTTGGTTGTCAAAATAAGAAAGCGGTAGCCCTTCCAAATGCTCAAATAGATCTTTTCGAATAAGATACAACGTCTGTTCTGAAACATAAGTCATAATATGGTTTGTAATCCATGTGAATAGAGAATGGATAAGATAGGTGAATAGAAGCATGGATAGAAAAAATAGTAATTTTTTATAATTAGCATTAGGAATAGCTTCATCAATAATTTTACTTAATAAAAATGGTGATAAAATACTGGCAAAGGTTGATAATATCGTCAAAATAACCACGACAATAATATTCTTTTTTTCTTTTTTTAAATAGGACCATAAGCGAATAATCGTCTCTTTCATATTACTATCTTTCATATTAATTTCCTCTCATTTGAGCATCCGCTATCGTTTTATAAAAAGAACAACTGTCTAATAGTGCCTCATGAGTACCACTATCAATAATTCTTCCATCATCAAAAACATAAATTCTGTTACACCACTTTAACGTACTTATTTTATTACTAATAATAATTAAGGTGTGCTGTTTATAATGGATTAAATTATTGATTATTTGCTGCTCTGTCGCTGCATCTACTGCACTTGTACTATCATCTAAAATTAATATTCTTGGCTTTTGCAGTAATGTTCTTGTAAGTGCTAAACGTTGTTTCTGTCCACCGCTTAAATTCGTTCCCAATTGCTCAATTTGATAGTTCCATTTATTTGGTTTATCCATAATGAAAGTATAAGAACAAGCAATCTTACTTGCTTCTTCTAATTCTTTTTTTGTAAACTTACCAGCAAGCTTTAAATTACTTCGGATTGTACCTTTAAAAATGGTAGGATTTTGAAAACAAATTCCAATTTGGCTTTTTATAACTTTAGTTTGATAGTCACGAATGGTTTTTCCATCTAGAAGGATGTCTCCTTCAGTAGGGAAATAATTTCCCGCTATCAGATTAGCAAATGTACTTTTTCCAGATCCAGTACTTCCAATAATTCCTATAATATCATGTTCTTTTATAGAAACATTGATATCTTTTAAAACATAATCTCCACTTCCTTCAGAGTAAGCAAAATTAACATTTTGAAATTCTATATTTCCCAAAATGTTTAAATTTATCGTACCAGTATTAGAACTTGTTTCTTCTTCTATAAATTTATAGTATCTTCTTGCACTCGTACAACTTCTAGCAATCATGACAATCATAACAGATCCCATAACAATTGCCCCTAAAATATTGTTTAAATATTGAATAAAGGCCATTATACTCCCAATCTCAAAAGAATGATTGATGACATTACTTCCACCATACCATAGAACAAAAATGACTGTAATATTTATTAATAACATCATAACTGGCATTGCTGTAATCAGTAAATATATTGCTTTTAAATTGGTCTCTTTTAAATTTTGATTAACTTTTTTAAACTTTGCTTTTTCATATGATTCATTCGTGGTTGATTTCACTACGCGAATACCACCAACTAGTTCTCGAACTTGTTTATTTACATCATCTAATCGTTCTTGTGTTAAATCAAAATAGGGAAAAGCCTTTCGCATCAAAATAAACATGATGAAACACATAAGTGGAAGAAGAATGATGAGGGAGAGTGATAATGTCGGACTAATTAAAACGGCCATGATGATGCTACCTAAAAATACAAAGGGAATTCGAATCAAAATTCGAATTGTAAACATCATAATACTACCAATAGTAGTAATATCATTCGTTAGAACTGTGATGGTGTTTCCGATATTTGTTTTGTCTAATTGAGTAAAAGAAAAAGAAGTGATTTTTTGAAACAAATTATATCTCATATCCATACTGACATATCCGCTTGCCTTAGAAGCATAATAAGTGCTTCCAATTCCGCCAATAATCCCTACTATCGTTAAAATAATCATCAAAAGAATATGAATGATTAAATATTCGGTATCCTGCTTTCCAATTCCAATATTGATCATATTAGACATAATATTGGGTAATAATAAATCTAACAATATCTCAAAAAATATTAATACAATTCCTAATATTGTCCATTTCTTATATTTTTTTAAATATCCAAATGACATCCACAATTGACTCATAGTACCACCTACTTTAATCATACCAAAATAAATCCTATTTGTGAATTACATTAATTGTAGTTGTTGCTTCCATGACAGAATGCGAAATACAGCATGATTTAAATCATCTATGGAAATCTCTTCTGTTTTAATGGCATTTAATAATGAACTATATGCCTCCTGATAATTGGTGACTATTAAAATATCGTTGCCTGCTTGAAATGCCTTTATTACACTTGATTCAATACTTGATATCGCACCCATGGATAGATCATCAGTCATAATTACTCCGGTAAATTTAAGTTCATTTCTAAGAATTCGATGAATATTGATAGAAAGTGATGCGGGATTTGTTTTATCAATCGCGTTGACAATATTATGTGAAACTAAAACACTTGGGGCGCCAACTTCAATACCAGCTTTAAATGGAAGAAAATCATAGTTTAAAAATTGATTGTAATTACGGTTATCAATTGCGATTCCAGTATGTGTATCCTTATTATCTCCATATCCTGGAAAATGTTTTAAAGCTGATCCAATCTTCTCTTTTTGATAGAGTGATACTACTTTTTGAGTATATTCTGATGTTCTGTTTACATCCCCGCTAAAACTACGTTTATAGATAAAATCATTAGGATCGTCTGATAGATCAACTACTGGCGATAAATTAAGATTTAATCCAAGTTCTTTAAATAATGTTATTTTTTCTTTCGTATCTCTTATAATTCCATCCATTCCGCTAGTTTCATAAATCTCTCTTGGAGATAAAAACGGTTCAGGATATAAATTTGAATTTTTACTAATGCGAATAACAGACCCGCCTTCTTCATCTGTTGCAATTAACATTGGAATATTACTTACTTGTTGATATTCTTTTAATTCCGTTTGTACTTCCGCTTTTGTTTTATTTTCAAAATCTTTTGCAAATAAAATAACTCCTCCAAAATGATATTCTGAAATTGTTTTTGTAATATCCTCACTTGGTAGACGTACAAGTAATATTTGTCCAATCTTTTCTTCAAGTGACATTGTTTCTAACGTTTGATAAGATTTATCATAATACGATTTAAAAATTCCATTATCTTGCCAATCACTCGGATATAATGGTTCATTCTTTTCATTTGGATATGGTGGTTCATTCTTTTTTTGAATACCACAACCAACACATAATACTAGTAAAACAATCATTAATTTTTTCATAATAGCCTCCAAAATTGAAAAAAAGAGAATCAAACTTCTCTTTTTTCTGCATAAAAATTTAATAATTTATCGTAGATTCCTTCTTCAACTCTATTAAGTGAATTGATTGTTACTTCCAGCGACTTTTGATACTCACCAGTATAGAATAATTTTTCTGCATAGCGAAGTGCTTTGTCTAATTCATAAGAGTCGCTACGATAACGATTGCCATAGACAATTGCCATTTCGGCAAACATCGCCGTCTTCATCATTTCTTTAGTAGTACCAAATAGTTTTAAAACAAGATCACGAGCTGTATCTACACGCGTGTTTAATACTTCAATGGTAATAGGTTTTTTATTTAATTCTTTGACTATTTCTTTAATAGCAACCTGTGCTTCACTTAATTCTACATAGTAAGTTTGTGGAATAATTGGAAGATTATACTCTCTAATTTTAGTTTTCGCATCTTTTAAAATCAATTTAATCTCTTCTAGTTGTTGTCTCGCTCTAACTTCATCTTCCTTCATGTTACCAATCGAATTTAAAACTTCATCGACACTTTCTTCCAATCTTGAAAGTCTAAGAGCCAATCCTTCTATTTCTTTTGTTAACTTCGAATAAGCAAATGTATTGTTGCCTGTATGATCAATCAATGTCTTATAATCAGCATTTAACCCATCAAGATCATTTCCAAGTAAACTCAATTGTTTAATTGCATCATCAGATAAGCTGTATGCTCTTTTAATATCGTCGAGACTTGTAAAAATTTCGGTCATTAAACTATTTATCTTTTCTAACTTTCGATAAAAGACACGGTTATTTTCTTCATAGTGAAAACGCTCTACTTTTTCTTTTTCAAAATCAGTAAATACCGAATCAAAATAATCTGTTAGAACTTTTAATTCTAGTAAACTATCTTCTAGATTAAGTACGCGACTACGATTTAAAATATCGCTGATTTTTTTATTTGCCTCTTCAATATTGTATTCTATATTTAGATAGTCTAATGGATATCCCTCTTCAATCATCTGATGATATTCATTTTCTACATCGGCTATCTTTTTCGGCAAAATACTTGTAGCTAATAAATAGATAGAAGGCATTTCCTCAATAACCACCGACATATGCTTTAGCATATCATCGATTGCTTTAATCAATGCACTAATTTCTGAAAATTGGTTTTGTTCCATTAATATTTCAAAATCTTCAAATCTTTTAGCGATCGTTTCAAACTGTAATGTTACAGGTTCTGCAAGATCACCATACCCATCTTTAGAGTCTGTAAATTTTTGATACAATTGTCGATAAGATGCTTTAAGATTGGTAATTAATGCTCTATTTCGTTCTTCACTACTAGTAATTTCTTTAATCTCATTTAATAAGAATTCCGAATTTGTTCTAACCTTATAAATTTCCATCTCTAATCTTGCAATTTTATAAAGCGTACTTTTATAATCCATTTTTGATAAAGAATAATCTGCTTCAATCAACATATCCGTTATTTTAGGAATTTGATTCGTTCGAATAACATCTAATCGATCTTTCCAATTGTTATACATTGATTCTAATTTCTCTGTCTTGTTTAAATTTTCTATTTTTGATAGTTCTGGAATAATCGGTGCACTATCAATTTTATTCTTTTCCACTTCTAATTGTTCTAATTGATTTTTTAGGACTTTGTTCTTTTTAGATTGGATGACATTCAATACGACCGCAATCAAGATCGCTGCTACAGTAAACAAGGTTATCATAAATAAAACAATTGCGTCCATATACTCACCTCTATATTAACATTCTATCACACTTCGTATTTTTTTTACATCTTTTTATACTTCTTTTCGAGATTATTCGACACAGTAAATAAATATGCCTGAAAATATAAGCTTTTTGTTGAAAAATATTCTTGACTATTCTCTCATTTCATATTATAATTATAGGTGCTTATGCATCTAGCAGCGCAATTCAATTATATTAACGTGAAGGTTCCCTATAGGGGTTATCGTGTAACTTTTGCTGCAAAGCGAAGATATTGATTCCCTCACCCTAATATTAGATGAGTTGCCTTCGATTCTTAAGCAAGAGGAGGAAATATATGTCAAGATACACAGGATCTACTTACAGAAAATCTCGCCGTTTAGGCTTCTCTGTATTAGAAAATGGAAAAGAATTAGCAAAACGTCCTTACGCACCAGGACAACATGGTCAAGGAAGACAAAAAAAACTTTCTAACTATGGGCTACAATTACAAGAAAAACAAAAAGTGCGTTTTATGTATGGAGTAAGTGAAAAACAATTCCATAAAACATTCTTAGCAGCTGGTAAATTAAAAGGTGTGTTAGGTGAGGATTTCTTAAAATTACTAGAAAGCCGTCTAGATAACCTAGTTTACCGTCTTGGTTTTGCAGCTACTCGTAAAGGTGCAAGACAAATTGTTAACCATGGTCATATCACAGTAAATGGTTCTAAAGTTAATATCCCATCTTACCGTGTTAAACCAGGTGATGTTATCAGTGTGAAAGAAACTTCTAAAAATCATCCTGCTATTAAGGCTGCTTTAGAAGCAATTCATAACCGTGTTGAATTTGTTACTTACGACGAGTCAAAAATGGCTGGTACTTATGTAAGATATCCTGAACGTAGTGAATTGAATGCTGACATTAACGAATCATTAATCGTTGAATTCTACAACAGATAAGAGTCATTAGACTCTTTTTTTGTTGATTTTTTTTATTTTTTCTATATAATAGTATCTTATATAGGGAGAGAGAACAGAAATGGATAATATTTATGATGAAATACTAAATAAAATGAATGAATCACCTGATTCTGAAATTAGGACAAAACCGATATGTGAATCTGACTTTTATAAGAAATATCTTTTTTTACTTGATAATCCGGAATTGTTTTATGCAGATAAAACTGCAGATATCCGAGAATTTGATCAATCATTATTTTATCCGTATTGGGAATTTTTTTACGATCAAATATATAATTCACTAAGATTTGCAGGTTTACTTTCTTTTTATTATCAAGAAAACGATCTGCAAAATTCAGCTATATTATCATTATTATTAGAAGCAATCCAACAAAATATAAGCATTGAAGAAAAAAAACTACACTCAGTAAGCTTATACCTATTATCAAAAAACGATTTCGAAACTTGGCAAAATAATTTAAACACTCTAAATCAATCAAAATTTAAGAATTCAAGAAAAATAGATAATTTATATAAAGTGCTATGTAACTATCAACAAAAAGTGAAAAGTCTTGATCCAATACTCATTGAATATCAAGAACAAGTACAACATTATCAAAAAATATATTCCAGTGATATAGTACAATAAAAACAAGGGTTTTCCTTGTTTTTTTATTCAAATATTCCCATGTAGTATTTCTTCTTACCACGACGAATAATAACTAATTTTCCTTCTTTGGCAATATTTCTATCGATTACACAATTCTCATCGGTAATTTTATCACCATTAATGGTAATAGAACCAGCAGTAATCCACTCTCTAGCTTCTCTTTTACTACCAGCAATTTCATATGTCACTAAAAAATCAACAAGCGGTAATTCCTCTTCAATTGTAAAGTTAGGAACATCCTTAAATGCTTCTTCTGAATCTTTCAGAGTAAGTGATTTAATATCACCACTAAATAAGGCTTCACTGATTTGTACTGCTTTCTCATACTCTTCAGCACCATGTAAGAAAGTAATTACATCTTTTGCTAAAGCTTTATTCGCTTCTCTTAAATGTGGTTTTTCATTATGTTTCTTTTCTAATTCTTCTATTTCTTCTTTTGATAAGAATGTTAAATATTTTAGATAATCAATTACTTTTTCATCTTCTACATTTAAAAAGAATTGATACATTTCATAGCTTGAAGTCTTTTCCTTATCTAACCAAATAGCATTCCCCTCAGATTTCCCAAACTTTGTTCCATCGGCCTTCGTTAAAAGAGGCATCGTAAAAGCATAAGCTTCTGCACTTTTTTTCTTACGAATTAGTTCAATACCAGAAGTAATATTTCCCCATTGATCCTGTCCACCAATTTGAAGTGTACAATTTTTATATTCATAAAGATGAAGATAATCTAATGCTTGCATAATCATATAAGAGAATTCTGTATAAGTAATTCCAACATCTAAACGACTCTTTACCGTTTCTTTCGCTAACATGTAATTAAGATTAAAATACTTCCCATAATCTCTTAAATAATCAATAAAATTAATATCTTTTGACCAATCATAGTTATTTACTACTTCAAATCCAAAAATATCTTCAACTTGTTTTCTTAATTTTTTATAATTTTGATCTAATTGTTCTTTCGTGATCATTGGACGTTCAGCACTTGGTTTTGGATCTCCAATTAATCCGGTTGCTCCACCTACTAATAAAATAGGATGATGTCCTGCATCTTTTAACCTTTTCGCAACAGAGAAAGATGAATAATGACCAATATGCATGCTGTCCCCAGTTGGATCGGTACCAATATAGAATGTTAGTCCCCCTTGATTGAGTTTCTCTTCTAATTCTGGACTACTTACATCATTGATTAATCCTCTCCATTTTAATTCATCAAATAATTTCATTTTATCTCTCCTCCAATAACGTACTGATACGAGTTACACCCGCTTCGATATAAGATATTAATTTTTCATTTTCACAACTATCAGTAAATACTTTTATTTCTAATACACCGTTACTATATTGTTTTATTGTTTCGATAGTCTCTCTTGTTTTTTCGTTGGTTGTTTCCATAATACCAATATAATGTACAAAAGTATCATTGCACAATTCTACTAATTTTATTAATTCATCTTCAGTAAGAGGACCATTTATAATCACTTTCAAAGTCTTTCCATCAATTGAATCTCTTATTTCTTCAATCTCATCTTTAACACTTTCATATTCTTTATTTTTTAACGCTGCAATATTAACAAAATAATCTATTTCTGTAGCTCCATTGTTCACTGCATCAATTGCTTCATAAGACTTTACCTCAGTCGTATTCATGCCATATGGATAACCTATTACAGTTGTAACAGCAACATTGCTGTCTTCTAGTAATTCAGCTGCTAAAGAAGTGTAATATGGCGTTACACAAACACTCGCATAATGATACTTCTTCGCATTTTCACATAATGTTTCAATTTCTTTCATGGTTGTATTATTTTCTAATAATGTCGCATCTATATAATGATTAAATTCCATAATTTTTCTCCCTTTCCAAAAAAAAGCCACTATGAATTATAAGGACGAATTGTTCCGCGGTACCACCTTATTTCATAATGACTATGCACTTTCTCTCTTAACGCGAGGACACGTTTTAACTCAGAAATTGTAATTCATACTTTTCTTTGGTTCATTTTCATCATCCATGAACTTTCTCAATTCAAAAGCAAAGTACTACTGTTTTTTCGTCTTAGTTAATTGTAATGTTATTATACAGTATATGTTTTTAGTTGACAAGTGTTTTAAAAATAAAATTATGATTCCTCGTCATCGTGCATCTTTTCTATAATGTTTTCAATCTTTTTTCCATAGGCAATTGATTCATCATAGACAAATTGCAATTCCGGAATATGGCGAATATCAATTCTCTCCGCAAGTTGTCTGCGTATATATCCTGATGCACTTTTTAGTGCTTTTTCCGTCTCTAATTTTCGATCATCATTTAGAATAGTATAGTAAACTTTGGCAAAACTAAGGTCATTTGTTACTTTACAGTCAGTGATGGTTACAAATTTAATATCTTGATCTTTTATTTCAGTCATTAAAATATAACTGATTTCTTTTATCATATTACTTGCAATACGTTCTATTTTAATACTCATAATATCCCTCTTTCTACTTCTATTATACCAAATTCTAGTAGAAAGAAAAGCATTACTGCTCCAATATTTACTAATTCTCTACAAAAAAAGAAACTCACGTTTCTTTTCTAATTGCGTTGTTTAAATATTAGATTATCGCTTAATTTCTACCATTTCATATGCTTCAATAACGTCTCCTACTTTTAAATCATTAAAGTTTTCAACGGTAATTCCACATTCAAATCCTTTTTTAACTTCTTTGATAGAATCTTTTTCACGTTGAAGGGAATTTACATTTCCATCATATAATACGATGCTATCACGAATAACACGTGCTTTCGCATCTCTTTTCATAATTCCGTCTGTTACATAACAACCAGCAATAATTCCAACTTTTGAAAATTTAAATAATTGTCGTACTTCTGCACTACCGATAATTTTTTCTTCATAGATTGGCTCAAGCATACCTTTCATTGCTGCTTCAATATCTTCTACTAGTTTATAGATGATATTATAAAGGCGGATTTCAACACCATTTTCTTTTGCATAATCACGAATTGTATTATTTGGACGAATATTAAATCCAACGATAATTGCATTAGATGCTTTAGCAAGAACGATATCACTCTCTGTAATTGATCCAACACTACTGCGAATAACGTTTACACGAACACCTTCAATATCAATCTTTTCAAGTGTGTTTTTTACAGCTTCGCTACTACCATTTACATCGGCTTTAATAATAATATTAAGTTCTTTTAATCCTTCTCCAATTTTTGAGAATAGTTCGTCTAATGTTACTGTTCCAGATGTCTTTGACTCTTTTTCTTTTTGGGAAGCTGCACGTTGTTCAGCGATACTACGTGCTTGTTTCTCATTTTCAAAAGCCATAAATTTATCACCAGCAATTGGTGTTTCATTTAATCCGGTTATTTCTACCGGTCTAGATGGACCAGCTTCAGTAATTTCTTCGCCACGATCATTTTTCATGGTACGAACTTTACCAAATGATGTTCCTACAACAACAGGATCACCAAGACGTAGTGTACCGTTTTGAATTAAAATTGTTACAACTGGCCCAACTTGTTTATCTAATCTTGATTCAATTACAGAACCCAATGCATAACGATTTGAGTTTGCTCGATAGTTTTGCATTTCCGCAATTAATAAAATATTTTCTAATACTTCTGGGATTCCATCACCCGTCATGGCTGATATTTTACTATAAAGAGTGTCTCCACCCCATGTATCTGGTGTAAGTCCACATTCAGAAAGAGCTGTCATAATACGGTCCGGATTTGCTCCTGGCTTATCCATTTTATTAATAACAACCATAATTGGAACACCTGCTGCTTTCGCATGGTCAATGGCCTCTCTGGTTTGTGGCATGACACCATCATCGGCTGCAACAATAATAATTACGATATCAGTAATACTGGCTCCACGTGCACGCATTTCTGTGAATGCCGCATGCCCTGGAGTATCAATAAAGGTAATTGGTTGACCATTATAATTTATTTGATATGCACTAATTGCCTGAGTAATTCCGCCGGCTTCTCCACCAGCTACATTTGTCTTACGAATTGCATCTAATAAAGTTGTTTTTCCATGATCGACATGTCCCATAATTGTTACTACAGCAGGACGAACGGTCAAATCTTCCTCTCTATCATTTACAATGAATTCTTCGAAATTCGCAACATCTGCTGTTTCTTCTTTATGTAACTCTTTTCCATAATCGTTAACAATAAGTTCAGCATTTTCAAAGCTAATACTGTTATTAACAGTTGCCATAATTCCTAACATAAATAATTTTTTTACAATTTCAGCTCCTGCTACATCTAATTTAGTTGCAAGATCTCCAATTGTCATATTCTCTTTGTAAAGAATAACATTTTCATCTTCATTTGGAGTGTTAGAAATTAATTTTTCTTTATTCTTGTACATTTCTTTCTTTTTCGTTGCAAAATCTTTTTTACTCAATTTGTTTGAAGCTGGTTTTTTACCTACTTTTTGTTTCTTAACTACATGATCTAGTTCTATTTTTGATGCTTCTGCTACCGTTGAAGCTAGCTCATCAATTTGATCATCATCAACTATCTCATCTAAAGCATTATCTAGTTCGATAATATCTTCTTCATTAAGCGTATCGTCAGCTCCCTTGACAGAGATACCTAACTCCTTACATTTTTTTAAAATCGCTTCCAAACTCTTATTGACATCATTTGCATATTCTTGTACAGACATCATAATTGTCACCTCTTTCTTTTTATTTTCACATATTTATCATATGAACTCTTTTTTACAATAAGACTTCTCTCATAGGATTCTTTTAATTCTTCTGTTTCAATAAAATCTTTTATAAGTTTATTAATTTTAGCATCATATTTTTTTCGCTTGATTTCTAGTTCTGTTATGGCACTATCCATTTGAGATACTAAATTATCTAAGGTTCCTTTATAAGACTCTACCGTTACCCCTGCATATTGAAACATTTTCATTGTTGCTTCAACAAATTCCGGATAGGGATAAGTATTGCAGTAAACTACTTTTTTAATTCCATTTTGTACAATCTTTTTTGCACATTCGGTACATGGAAACAGTACTGTATATATTGTAGCTCCTCTAAAATTTGATTTATCTCCCATGAATCCATCAATTGCATTAGCTTCTGCATGACAAGTATAGATATTTTTCTGTTCTAAAATATTCCCTGTTTTCTCACCAATATCATCCCATGAAACTTCATGGACTGGCATACCTGTCGGCGCTCCATTATATCCTAGTGATAAAATTCGATTATCAGAACTTACAACACAAGCTCCCACTCTAGTACTAGGATCCGGACTTCTTCCCATTGTAAATACAGCCAATCCCATAAAGTATTCATCCCATGTCAGTCTATTTTCTCTTGCACCTGGCATAATTTTCCCCCTGTCTGAAAATTAAACTAAGTTTTTCAATTCTTCAAAAATTTGTTCTGGTATTTCAATCTCTAGATGATGACTCAACGCTTTTGTCTTTTTTGCTTTTTCAATCGCTTCTAGTGATTTTTTTAAATAAGCTCCTCTACCATTAGCTTTACCAGATTCATCAATTATTACTTCTCCTTCTGGAGTCCTAACAATACGAATTAACTCTTGCTTTGGTAACTTTTCTTTCGTTGCCACACAAGTTCTCATCGGTATTTTTTTAACACGCATCTAATCACCTCTATCCGATAATGTTAATGCCATCTTCTCTTGCTTGCTCTCTTGTTTTTACATCAATTTTGTAGTGCGTCAAACGAGCTGCTAATTTAACATTAAGTCCTCTTTTTCCTATTGCTAGAGAAAAGTTATCTTGATCCACTACCACATAAGCCTCTCTCTTTTTCTCATCTGTAATTAATACATTGAGATTTTTTGCTGGACTTAGTGCATTTTCAATAAATTTAGCTGGAGCATTCTCAAATGGAATAACATCGATTTTTTCTCCATTTAATTCTTTAATAATACGACTTATTCTAGTTCCCTTTTCTCCAATACAAGCTCCAACAGGATCAACATTTGAATTCTCAGAGTAAACTGCAATTTTCGTTCTAACACCAGCTTCTCTGGCTACACTATAAACTAAAATTGTTCCATCGTTAATTTCTGGTATTTCAAGTTCAAATAATCTCTTTACAAGTCCATAATGACTTCTTGAAAGAAGTATTAAAGGTCCCTTTGTATTATTTTCTACTTTTGTAATATAAACTTTGAGATTCGCTCCCATTTTTATTATTTCGCCTGGAATAATCTCTGTCTTTGGCAAAATTCCTTGTGTTTTTCCAAGATCGATATAATAGTTTCGAACATCTTCCATAGCTACTTGTCCAACAACCATCTCATCTTGTTTATCATTAAATTCTTCAATAATCACATTACGCTCTGCTTCACGGATTTTTTGAACGACAACTTGTTTTGCTGTTGCTGCTGCAACGCGTCCGAAGTCTGTTGGTGTAATCTCCTCTTCAATCGTCTCTCCTACATTAATACCAGGAACGATTTTACGAGCTTCTTCCAATGTTAAATGAATTCTCTCATCATATACAAATGGGAGAACTTCACCACCATCATCCTCTTCATCTTCTTCATTAATTGTAGAAAAATCAATATCTGAAAACTTTTGATATTTGTCTTCTTCAGAACGATCTACTACAGTTTTAAAAGAATATACATGAATATCTCCATTATTACGATCAACACTAACACGTACATTAGCAAGTGAATTATAATTTTTTTTATAAGCTGATGTCAGGGCTAATTCCATTGCATCATAGATGACATCTTCCTTGATCCCCTTTTCTTTCACAAGAAGATCTACTGCTTTTTTGAATGCCTTGTTATCCATTTTATTCACTGTCCCCCTCTTTTGAACATACGTCCAAGATATAATTTTCGGCAATCGGATCCTTTTCATCAAGAATAGGATTAATTAGTTGACTAACGGTTACACAATCTTCAACATCTAAAATACCTTGTTTCGAAATGACAACTCTTAGAAAATAAACTTTTCCTTCTTTTACATATTCGACATTTTCTAGATGGTAATGATTTTCTGTAATAATTGGTTCAATTAGTTCTCGAACTGTTTTTGCTATTTCCATAATACCTCCATTTTAAATGAAAGAGTGGGCTGTCCCACTCTTTTTTTGCATCAACTAGTCTTAGTATATCATATTTTTTCCTATTTTAACACCTTTTTTATAATATTTTCTTGATTTTATAATACACGATTAATAAAAATTATAGTCAAATTCTGATATTGCATGTTATAATGTAGAATAGGAGATGGTAATATGAAGGACAAATCTAAAATCACTACTGAAGCATATATAAAGAATGCTGGAATTGCTCTTATCGCTTTTCTAATTTATTTTGGTATTTCTATTTTTGAAGAACCATTTTTAACGTTATTTGGTCTAGATGTCGATACCTTAAATAGTGGCGTTAAAATCTTCTATATGGTAATGTGCAATGTTTTATTATTAACTAGTATTATGCTTTTATTCCATAAAAAGCTGGAACAGGATTTTAAAGATTTAAAAGAACATCATAAAGAGTATTATGGAGAATATTTAAAATATTGGCTAATTGCTTTAGCAATTATGATGCTTAGCAATATGATTTTAAGTAGTATAGCTAATGGACAACTTCCAAATAACGAAAAAACAATTCGTGATGCATTTGGAATTAATCCTTTTTATGTTTATTTTTCCGCTGTATTTATCGCGCCAGTTGTTGAAGAGTTACTATTCCGTCAAGGTATTCGTAATTTAATTCCAAATAAAATATTGTTTATATTAGTATCAGGAATTGTATTTGGTGGGATGCATGTCGTATTATCCATGAACTCCACATTTGATTTATTCTATTTAATTCCTTATTGTACTCCTGGTATTGTATTTGCATATATGCTTGCGAAAACAGATAATATTTTTGTTTCAATGGGATTCCATTTTATGCATAATGGCATTCTAATGGCTTTACAATTTGTATTATTATTTTTCGGATAGATGACTTGTTCATCTTTTTTCATGATATAATGGAAAAAATAGGAGGTCACTATGAAAGAAATAGAAAGTAAAAAGAATCATAAATGGTTAAAAAGATTTTTCTTCATATTCTTTATTTTGTTCATCATCATTCTAATTCTTTTACTATATAGTAGATTTGTTGCTACCAAAGGATTAATTATTAAAGAGTACCGAATTGTAGATTCGAAACTATCTGATAATTTCTACGGTATTAAAATCGCTCATCTTTCTGATCTTCATTATGGTACAACATTTTCAAAAGATGATCTAAAAGAATTGACAGAAAAAGTAAATTTAACAAAACCTGATATTATCGTTTTTACTGGTGATTTAATTGATAAAAATGCGAAAGTTGAAAATTCAGATTTAGAGGCTTTAACAGAAGCATTTCAAAATATGAATGCGACAATTGGAAAATATGCGGTTGCCGGTGATCAGGATCAAGACCGCTTCTCAGTAGTGCTTTCCAATAGTAATTTTAATATTTTAACTGATACCTATGATTTAGTATACAAAGAAAATAATATTCCGTTATTGATCGCTGGATTAAATTCAAATTTAAAAGCAAGTGAAACAATTGATAAACGAATTGCTTCCACGATTGATTATTTAAATTCACTTGGAGAGGATGCAATTAAGCCATCTTATAGAATTTTGCTCCTCCATGAGCCAGATTATGTTGGTGATGTTGATCTTTCTTATTTTGACTTAGCTTTAGCTGGACACAGCAATGGTGGGTTAATTCGTATTCCTTACTTAGGTGGTCTGTTTACCTCACAGGGGGCAAAGAAATATCCAAATGCTTTTTATCAAATAGATCATACTAAATTATTTGTATCTAGTGGAATCGGTACAACTGACATGAAGTTCCGTTTTAACAATCGTCCATCTTTTAATTTATACCGATTGGTAAACAAATAAAACCGCATGCTAGCGGTTTTTCTATGATGAAAGGACAATTATCTAGAGAACATTTTGGTAATGGATTTAAAATTTCACCATAATAGAATGCTTTGGTTGGAGCAAAAAATTCCCGAATATAAGCGAATAGATTTTGATTTTTATAAGTTAAATCAGAAGTTACAGCATCGGCTTTTAAACCTACCTGATGGGCCAAATAAATACTTCTTGATGCATACATTGTTTGAGTGCTGATAATAGCAGTTTGATCTTTAGCGAAATTATAGACTCGAATCATCGTATCATATGTAGTTACTCCAGCTCTATCTTCAATAATTACATTGCTAGGAATTCCTTGTTCTATTAAATATTCTTTCATAGTTTCAGATTCATATTTTTTTAAAGACTTTTCATAAGCTCCTGATACAATAATCTTCCTTGAAACTTCTTTTTGGTAGAGCATAACTGCCATGTCTAAACGATCTTTTAATACTTTGGTCGGGCCATTTTTCTTGATCTGTGCTCCTGGTACAATTACGTAATCATATGTTTTATTTAATTCTTCTAATTCATAAATAAAGTTTTTAGTATTAACATACATATAAAGTTTGATACCAGAAAAGAATGTTAGGATACTAATTATAAAGCTACATAGAATAATAATTATATCCCGAATTAGTTTTTTCATCTCATCACCTTATGATAATTTTAGCATACTATATTCTAGATATCATGACTATTTTGTTATATATATTTCTTTCTATTAATTTTTAAATTTAACGAAAAAGGAGTTGACAATTAAAAAGGAGCTATGCTATAATCAATACGTTGTCAGCAAATTGGGGAATTAGCTCAGCTGGCTAGAGCACCTGCCCTGCACGCAGGGGGTCAAGGGTTCGAATCCCTTATTCTCCACCATATTAAAATTTAACTAACTAGAGATAGTTAGTTTTTTGTTAAATTAAATATCTCCTAATTTATTTGAAGAAAAATAATTATAATTCATATATACCAATGAGACTAGAAAACATCATTTAATAGATTATCCATTATAGAATAAATCAGATTGGATTCATAAACTTTGCCGTGCTCTTCCATTGCGGTATAAATATGACTTTTTTATGTGGCAATAAAAAAGAAGGGATATTATTACCCTTCAAATTGGTTTGTTGTGTCTATTTCAAGACTCTTTAAATATTTTTTGGCTTTCACATAAAATTTTGGATATATTTTTGTTAACTCATCATTTTCAAGTTCAATAAGAGCTATACCAGAATCTTCTTTTGATACTTTGCATATTTTAATTTCTTGTTTATCTTTAATATTTATCAACAAACAATACTGAATATTATCAACAGTTTCTATTTCGATAACACCATATTCTTGACCATCATCTAAAGTTACCGCCATACCTTTATTTAACATATTTTTCTATTTATCTTTCTGCATTGTCTTGGTTTTCTGCTGACCTAAATCATTTAAAATTTGATTTGTTTGCCTATTTATTTGCATGGTTTCTCTATTCATTTTACTTATATTTCGACTGGATCTAAGAACACGACTAGAGAGTCCAAAACTTGCTACTTGGATTCCTGAAATCATAGTACCAACATAATCTCCCTCAATAAACATTGCTACACCCAGACCAAAAGCGACTGCACCTATAACGTAGCATAAGCCTTCGACTCCTAAATTTAGCTTTTCATCATTAGTCATTTCTCTAATATTAGTAATAAACCTCTTCTTTTCATTATTGTCACTTGACATAACATATCCCCCCTCAAGTAATGTACTATAATTATATTAAAATATAAAAAAAGTCAAATTTAAAATATTGGGGTTAGTGTAAAGAGTTTTTGGAATTGAATATATGAAGAGAAAGATTTTTTAAACACATATGTTCGCGTTTTTATTGTGAGGTGGATATTATTATGTTACAATAAGATTATTGAATAAGGAGGAACAATATGGTTCATTTAGTTTATTGTGATGACCAATCAAAAGAAATAAATAGAATTTTGGATGGAAGCAAAACAATGATCATTCGCGGAGCTGCTGGTCGAAAAATACCACACAGTCGAGTTTTTGAAAATGAAATTTTATATTTTATGGAAAAAGGAACAAAAAAAATAACAGCTAAAGCAGTAGTAGAGAATGTATCTAATTTTATAAAACTTATTGATGATGAAATAACAAAAATAATAGAAGAAAATAATGATAAGTTGCTATTGACGGAGAAGCAAAAAGATAGATGGCATAAAAAATGTTTATGTTTGGTTGAGTTTCATGAAGTAGAAAAAATTGAGCCTTTAGACTTTGATCATCAAAATAATATGGATGATTGGCTAATTATTGAAAAAATTGAAGACGTCGTAGTAGGAACTAGCATTCCTTACAACTACGAGAAATCAAAATTTTAGGTATTAATTATGGCAATGTGGAATCCATGGAGAGGGTGCAAGAAATATAGTGAAGGATGTAAGTTCTGCTATATTCATAAGGGAGATTTCAAACGAAATCTAGACACAAATAATGTTATAAAGACCAAAGACTTCTACAAACCAGTGGAAAAGTTGAAAAATGGTGAATATAAAATAAAATCAGGAATTGTTTATCTCTGTTTTTCTACTGATTTTTTGATTGAGGATGCGGATAAGTGGAGAAATGAATGTTGGGAAATGATAAAGGAACGATCAGATTTGAATTTTTTATTTCTCACCAAAAGAATAGAGCGTTTTATGAATTGCATTCCAGATGATTGGAACGATGGCTATGATAATGTCATTGTCTGTTGTACGATTGAAAATCAAAAAAATGCTGACTATCGGTTATCCATATTTAAAAGTCTTCCAATTAAACATAAATGTATTACTGCTCAACCACTTTTAGAAAACATTCAAATAGAAAAATATTTAGATAACATCGAATTAGTTGTTGTCGGTGGAGAATCCGATTATAATGCTAGACCACTCAATTATGATTGGGTATTAAACATTAGAAATCAATGTCAAAGACAACATACTAAATTTGAATTCCGACAATGTGGGACTCATTTTATTGATGATGGCAAAATATACTACTTAAAGACGAGAGATTTATGTAGACTTGCAAAAGAAAAAAATATTAATACATAAAAGGAACAATTATCCTGTTCCTTTTTCAATACGTCTAAAATAAATGATACAACATTAACCTAACGACAAAAGATAGTATTAAGGATATTAGTAATTCCATTGTGTACTCTCTTCTCTTGGGCAACAAAAGAAACAGAATAATCATAAACATGGTTGTTCCTAGTAAATAATCTAAATGGCTACTTTCAATAATAAAAAAATCTAGTATTAAATTAAAAACCAGAAAAAACAAGCCACAAAGAAAAATACGTTTTTGAATCAATCGATAATAAGCAATTCTACCTATCCGAACAATAATCTGATTTCTACTGAGAACGTAAAAATAAAAACAGTCAAAAAAATATTCTAGAAATGAAAAAGAAAATAATATGCTCCACATTATCTCAATACTTCTTTTTGATATTCCATATTTTATACGAAAATAGAATTCTGGTCCTCCTTTACTTATATATAATAAAAGAAAACCTAATATAGAAAAGTATATTCCCCATTTGAAAAATTGTTTTAGTTCTTTTCGCATATCAATTTCTGATTCTCTAGCTTTAAAAATAAATCAAATGGCAATTCTTTTTCTAAATCATGTGATGCAATAATAATCGTTTTATTTTCTTCTTTTAATAACTTTAATAGTTCATAAAATGATATAATTCCCTCTTGATCAATCCCTCTTGTTGGCTCATCCAGTAAAATCAAAGCTTGATCTTCCATAACCGCTTGGATAATAGCAACCTTCTGTCTCATTCCAACAGAATAATTTTTTAATTTTTCTTTGCTATATAGATCTAGATGAAAATTAGAACATAATTTTTTTACCTTTTGCTCGTTAAATTTATTTTTTAAATTATATAAATATTTTAAATTAAATTCCAAATTCTCATTTTCAATAAACCCCGAATTTTCAATTACTGCTCCAATGTGTAAATCTTTTCTTTTCACTACTTCGCCAGATGTTGGCTCCATAATATCACAAATAATTTTAAATAAGGTAGATTTTCCACTTCCATTAATTCCTTGCAAATGAATTAACTGTCCTTCTTTTATTTTTAAATTAACATTTTCAAAAATAGTATGTTTTCCAAATTTTTTTGATATATTTTTTAATTCAATCATATGAAACACCTCTTCTATAAAATTAATTTGTTAATCCTGGAATTATAACATAATGAAATATCAAATTAATTAAAACTGGAATTACAACAATTTTATTTAATCTACAATTTCCGACCATAAATGAACTGATTAACTCCTGTATAAAAAGTGAGGAAAAATTAAGAAACAAAAAGAATAAGAATGGTCGTAATTCGGAAGATTGAAACCCGATTTTTAAAATAACAGAACCATAAATTAATATATGATAAAGAATAATTGTGATAACCACATAGAAAAAATATCCTATCGTCAGTTTATCTTTAGAAATACGACATACAATTTTATCGTAAACTAAATTAATTCGATTAATTCTTTCATATATTATCCAAATATAAATATTGTTTAATATTAGTGGGATGTAATTATTGATATAGGAAATCGTTAAAATATCGCTATCAAGATTAACTAATTGCAATAACACCATTGTTCCAACAATAAGAACAGCAAAATTTACCTTGGAAATACTTTTTAAAAATAGTTTACCCACGACGATACTCCTTAGAGATACCAAAATGAAGAAGAATTATCGTAAGTAGTGTATATCCAAAAGACGTAATCAAGAAAATAATGTGACAATTAAAATAGCTATCAATAGTCCCTATCAGTTCTACTCCAGGAACTAATAGAGTCTCGGAAAAGAACATAGCTCCAATGATATTTGTGAGAACCTCGGGTAAAAAGCCCAATACTCCCATAAATAACGATACTCCAACAATACCTATAATTGCACATAATAAACCTGTAACTAAATATAAATATAAGTTTTTGATGAAATAACCAAGACTATAAATGAATATTCCAAAAATAGCTGTTCCTAAACACGAATATAATAAATAAGTTAATAAGGATATTAACATATTATTAGAGTAAGCATAAATTGTAGGCTCATATATTACAGAACCATTCACAAAGTGAATTGGGCTAAAGAAAAAATTTATAATTAGTAAAAGGACAACGCTGCAGAATAAACGAAAGAAAAAAGTAAAAATAAAAATAGAAATAATATTCTTCTTTACGTAATTCTTATAACCAATTCTGCAAATAATATAATTTTGATGTTTTGACTTTCTTGCAACAAAATAAGTTAAAGAACTAACAATCGGAATTGTACAACTTAATATAAGAAAATACCATATATGTAGCCCGGGTTGCTGTATCCTATAAAATACGTCCATTCCTAATGTTAAATGATGCTCAAATGCATGATAGTTAAATTCCTGATAAACACTAGAAACAATACCATATATTACAAAAACTGTAATACATGGTATTGCTATTTTTTTCCAATGATTAATTATCAAGATCTAAAGTCATCAGGACTAAAATAATATTTTACTAGTGTTTGATCAGTAGGTTCAAAATTATGGGATTTTGCTCCTGAATAATATACTTTTCCTTTAACTGTCTTAGCGTCGTTTTTTGCATAGGAAACACTACTTTCACGCAATGTTGTCCACTCACTTCTAGGATCGTGCTCATTAGTTGCTAGAATTCCTTGAGGTTTTAAAGATGTTTTTGTATATACTGTTGTAAATGTACTATAATCATCATTTGAATCCTTCATAACACCCACATTTGAATTATATAATTTTCCTCCATAGAGTGGCAGCGTAAATGATATTAATGATGATTGCCCATGAGCTTTTACATAACCTATTGACCCCAACACAGCAAAAATACCAAGCAAAGCAAAAACTACATTTTTTTTCATTCTTTCTCCTCCTTTACATAGTGCTAATAGCTATCACCTGTACAATTTAAGAATACTACTTTTCTGAACATAAATCAACATTTTTTGAAAAGTTATGTTTTAATTGTTATTCTCCTAATTAATCTAAAAGTATTTAAAACAAAAAATAATACTGTATAGTATTATCTTACTTTTAGATGTATTTCCCGAAGTTGTTCTTCACTAACTTCACAAGGACTTCCCATTAGTTGATCAATACCACTTACACTCACAGGGAATGCTTGTACTTCTCTTAGATTTGGTTCATCCCTAAGTAGCATCTCCATACGATCAATACCAGGTGCCATACCAGCATGTGGAGGTACACCATATTGAAATGCAGTGTAAAGAGATTTAAATCTTTCTTTTACTTCTTCTTCACTATATCCTGCAATCGCAAAGACTCGCTTCATAATTTCAATGTCATGATTGCGAACAGCTCCACTTGCCATTTCATATCCATTGCATACAAAATCATATTGATAGGCAATAATGTTTTCAATTTCATCATTATTTAGAGCATCCATTCCACCTTTTGGCATACTAAATGGATTATGACTAAAATCAAATTTACCATCGTCGTTTAATTCGTACATTGGGAAATCATTAATAATACAAAATTCAAATTTATTTTTATCAATTAATTCTAATTTATTTCCTAGAAATGTACGGATCATTCCTGCTTGTTTTACTGCTATTTTTTCATCTCTAGATGCAATAAAGAACAATACACTGTTAGCAGTTAACTTAGCTACTTTAATCATATTAGTTCTTTCTTCAGCAGTTAAAAATTTATCAATTGGTCCTTTAAAAGTGCCATCTTCCAAATAAGTAACATATCCTATTCCTGGCATTCCAATACTGGAAGCATAATCTACAATTCCATTAAACCATGAGTTCGATCTATCTGCGATTCCATCTATTTTAATTGCTCGAACGGTACTCCCTCTAAATGGCTTAAATTCTGACTCTGTAAAAATCGAACTTATATCTATAATTTCTAATGGATTTCTTAAATCAGGTTTATCTGTTCCATATTTCAACATCGATTCTTTATAGGATATCCTACGAAATGGTCTTGGGCTTACTTCTTTTTCTCCTAATGTCTTAAAAGTATCATAGAAGATTTCCTCACCAATCTGATAGACATCTTCTTCGGTTGCAAAACTCATTTCAAAATCTAATTGATAAAATTCTAGACTTCGATCACTTCTGCCATCCTCATCACGAAAACACGGTGCAATTTGATAATATCTATCAAATCCAGATACCATTAGTAACTGTTTGTAAATCTGTGGTGCTTGTGGTAATGCATAGAATTTTCCCTTGTATTTTCTAGATGGAATTAAAAAATCGCGAGCTCCCTCTGGTGAGGAAGCAGAAATAATGGGTGTTTGGACCTCAGTAAATTTCAATTGATCCATTTTGTTTCTTAAGAATTTTAATAATGTACTTCGAAAAACAATATTATCGTGTACTTTTTTATTTCTTAAATCTAAATAGCGATATTTTAATCTTAATTCTTCATTCACCTCATGAGAAATTTTAATATCAAAAGGAAGGACATTCACAGCTTTACCTAATATCTTAAGTGTACTAATTAATACTTCGATAGTACCTGTTGAAATATTGGGATTATAGTCATCCTCATCTCTTTTTCTTACCATTCCTTTGATCGTAATTGTTGATTCTTTGGATAACCCATTAAAAATCGAATCATCATTACTTACTAACTGCATAACCCCTGTTTCATCTCTCAAGTCAACGAAGATAACTCCACCATGGTCGCGAATATTTTCTACCCATCCTGCTAGCATGATATCTTTTCCAATAAATGCTTCATCAACTTTTCCTGGGTATGCTGTACGATATTTATCTGTCATAAATTCTCCTTTATCTTTTCTCAATTTCTTCAATCATCATGCTACGAGCCATAGCAGGATTAGCTTGCCCTTTTGTTTTTTTCATAACTTGTCCAACTAGGAAATCTACAATATTAGTTCTACCTGCTTTATATTGTTCAACTCCTTGTGGTTGTTCTGTTAATACTTCCTCAATTACCTTTAAGATTTCATCACTTGACCCAATTTGTTTCATTCCTGATGCTTCCACGATTTTTATTGGCTCTTTTTCTTCTTCTAAAGATTTGTAGAATACCTCTTTTGCCTGTTTTGATGATATCTTTCCCTCATTGACAAGCTGAATTAAACTTGAAAGCATTTTCGGAGTAAGGAAGAATGTTTCAATTAGCAGATTATTTTTATTTAAATACCCAAGTACGATACTAGTAATCCAATTGGATACTTCTTTTGGATCGACATTGTCTTTAATTGTTTGTTCATAATAATCGGAAACATTTTTCTCTTTTACTAAGATTGTCGCATCATAATCAGATAGTCCATACTGTTCCATATATTTTAGTTTCCTCTCGGGAGCTAATTCGGGAATTTCACTACGAATTTTCTCTAACCAGTCTTTTGAAATCTTAAGTTTTGGAATATTGGGTTCTACAAAATATTTATAATCAATCGCATCCACCTTACTTCTCATGTAGATGGTTGTTCCTGTTTCTTCGTCAAAGCGACGAGTTTGTTGTTCCATTTGATCATAAGTCCCATTTTCTTTCGCTTCTATCTGACGTTCTATTTCATAATTAATTGCATCTCTGACACCACCGAAAGAATTGACATTCTTGATTTCAATTTTCGTTCCCCAATTGTTTGGGTCCATTTCATCTAAATCGTATCCCATGATTGAAACATTGACATCACAGCGAATCTGTCCTTTTTTACTGTCAGCTTCACTAATTCCTGCATATTGATAAACTGATCTCATTGTTTCCAAAAATGCGACTGCTTCTTCTGCTGAATGCAGATCTGGTTCGGTGACAAGTTCTAACAATGGAACCCCCGCTCGGTTATAGTCGATTGTTGAATATGAAGAAAAATGATCGGTAGAGGCTGCATCTTCTTCTAAGTGAATATTATTGATACGTATCGTTTTCTCTTGCCCATTAAAATCGAATGTTAAACTTCCATAGATACCAACGGGAGCTGGCTTTGTTTCCTGAGTAATCTGATATCCTTTGGGTAAATCGGGATAGTAGTAATTTTTACGTTCAAAGTAAAGATACTCAGGCTGTTGACAATTTAAAATCATGCTCGCCATTAATGCTTTTCGTACTGCTTCTTTATTCACTACCGGTAAAGTTCCGGGAAATCCCATATCAACTGGTCTAATATTTGAGTTTGGTTCTTCACTAAAGGTATTTCTTGCCCCTGAAAATACTTTTGTGTTAGTTTCACTAATTTCACAGTGCATTTCTAATCCGATCAATACTTTATATTTATCCATGATGAACCTCCTTTGCTATTTGATTTTTATAATTCATTTTACTTTCTAAAGCATAAGCAATATTTAATATATTCTCATCATCATAACATTTCCCAGTAAGATTGAGACCAACTGGAAGTTCATCTACAAATCCATCTGGGATGGTAATAGAGGGAAATCCACCAAAATTTCCAATTTGTAAATGTTCTTCTAATATTTGTGTATTTTCATCTAGTATGTTTTTGGATCCGTCTAAATGTTTAGCTGGTCCACTTCCTACTGGCAAGATTACAGCATCATAAGTTTCAAATAATTTATTCCATTCATCTACTAATAATCTTCTTACTCGTTGTGCATTATGGAAATAGCGATTCTTATTTGCTGCTTGTAAAACATAAGATCCAATTACAAAACGTCTTTTAATTAGCGGAGAGAAACCCTTAGTACGATAATCTTTCATCATATCGATATAGTCTTTCCCCTCTCCTCTTGGTCCAAAGATGATTCCTGTTAAATTTGACATGTTAGAAGTTGCTTCAGCGCATGAAATTACTACATAAACAGAAGCAACTGCATTTAATAATTTAGTATCGATTGATACTTCCTCAACTTCCATTCCGAGCTCTTTCGCTTTATCCAATGCTTTTTTAAAATTTTCTAAATGTTCTTTTAATTCAGGAGAAGCATTTGGATATGTTTCAATATTTGAAATTTCCTTAATAGTACATAATTTTTTTCCTTTTATATCCCCAGTAATGGAATCATATAGATGAATGTCTTTTGAGTCCCAAGTTGTCATATCATTTTTATCGATTCCCTTCATTGTATCTACTACAATAGCAGCATCTTTTACTGATCTGGTTATTACACCACAGTGATCTAAACTAGAGGCAAATGGAAATAAACCATATCTAGAAATCATTCCATAAGTTGGTTTATAACCGACGACTCCACAGTATGCTGCAGGCTTTCGAATAGAATCACCAGTATCACTTCCAGTTGCATAAGGATACACACCAGCAGCTACAGCACATGCTGAACCTGCACTTGATCCTGCACACATTCTTTTACTATTCCAAGGATTCCTAACAATACCAGTATGTCCAGTTGTTCCCGTTCCACCCATTCCAAATTCATCTAAAACGGTTTTATTAACTGCTATAGCACCCTCTTTTTCTAACTTTTCAATAGCGGTTGCAGTAAAGAATGGAATATAATCCTTTAGGGTATTGCTTGAACCAGTACTTAAAATTCCCTTTGTACTATAGTTATCCTTAATACCATATGGTATTCCTGATAATAGATGATCCGTGACTTCTGCTTCTTTCGCATCATCTAAAATTGTCACAAAAGCATTGTATTTTTCTTGCACTTCATGTGATTTTTCTAATGCTTCTTTAATTAATTCTTTGGAAGTAACTTTTCCTTCTTTTAATGCTTGATGTATTTCCTCAATACCTTTTTCCATATAACTCATTATTTCACCACCTTTGGTACTCTAACTTCTCTACCCAAATAATCGTCACAGTTTGCTAACGCATCTTCAATTGGAGTAGATTCTTCTTCTTCATCTTCTCTAAGTTCATAATCAAAATTGTCAAGACAATGTGTCATTGGTTCAATTTCATCAATTCCTTCAATTTCATTAATGAGATTAATATTTTTATCGATAATTTCAAATTCATCTAAAACCATCTTGTTTTCTTCTTCTGTCAGACCAATTAATAATTTGTCTGCTAAATCATTTACAACTTCCTTTGTAAACTTCATATTGATTCCTCCTTTTTGTACAAAAAAAACAGCAACTCATCCCACAAAAGGGACGAATTACTGTTTGTATCCGCGGTACCACCCTATTTATCATTAATATGATCTCTCATTGATTTCTAATAAAATCTAGTAATAAGATAACGGATTACATGCCGGCTTAAACTACTAATTTCATTTAAGCAACTCCAGAGTGTTCTTCTTATATATGTATATTGTTAGCTCTCACCAGTTCTAACTCGCTTGTATATAGTGATATATAATACTTCTCTCTTTCATAGTCGATAGTTAGATTATAGAGGATATTGTTTTTCATGTCAATATTTTTTTTACGAAAAAAATATGACAAATTATGAAACTTGTACTATTTTTTTAGAATTCTAGCATCTTCTAAATTAACAATCAAATCACATTCTTGTGCAACATCGATACTATGTGTTACGACAATAATGGTCTTTCCTAATTTTTGTAACTCCCTTAATATGTGAATTACTTGCTTACTATTTTCTTCATCCAGATTCCCTGTTGGTTCATCAGCTAATACAATATTCCCCTTTTTAAGCATTACTCTAGCTAGTGCAATCCGTTGTTGCTCTCCACCACTAAGGGTATATATTTTTTTATTATTATAGCTTTCTAGCCCAACTTTTTCTAGGACTTCATTTATCTTATTTGTTTTTGTTTTTTTATCTATTGTTTCATAAGTAAGCGCTAACGAGAGATTAAATTCGACTGTTTCATCATCAATTAAAGCATAGTTTTGAAATAAATAATTAATATTATTTCGAATATATTTTATTCGATTTTTTTCTTTTTGTTTAGAGATAATTTCTCCATCATAATGAATATTCCCATCGTAATCTAAATCCAATAATCCTATCATATTTAATAGTGTTGATTTTCCACACCCGCTTGGGCCAATAATGGCAATCATAGCTTGATCTGGTATTTCATAATCAAAATCCTGAAATATTTTTTTCTCGCCAAATGATTTAGTCAAAGACTCTATTTTAATCATAATTTCCTCCTTTTAATTGCTCATAAATTTTAGAAAAACGATAAAATTTTATAATTAAAAATAATACAATAAAATCAATTATTATAAAGACTGATACAGATATTAAAAATAGTACTATATTTAATTGCCTAATCAATATTAAAAACAATAATGTAAGGACAAATGCAGTCATATTTTCGATTCTATTGTGATTGATAATAGAGCGAAAGATATCTTCTTTTTCAAATCCTAATAGATATTTAATGATAACTTTCTGTTGTTCACTTTTTACATACAATGAAGCTACTTGCAATGATATAATAATGTATATAGAAAGTATAATGCCAATTGCTAAAATGAGAATTGCTGTCATTGTTGTAGCTATATTAATTTCATTACTAAAGTATTCTTGGAAAGTCATAAAATTATTAATACTAATTAAGTTTTGTAAATCATTTTCTTTAATATGCTCTTCAATAATCTTAAAAGTTTGATTCTTATTGTTTACTAATTTTATTTTTAGTCCTGTCGTTAATGAATTACCAAAAAGGCTTAACCCAATTGGTGTTTCCAAATAAGATACCCGAATACTATCATCAATAACACGTACAATTGGGCTATCTACATATTTGATATTTAAATTTAGTCGATAAGAATTTAATTTTTGGTCATCATATAAATATGCAACAAAATCATGACTTACATTATATTTTGCATAAGCTCCTACACTATCGTTTATATAGAAATTTTTAAATTTATCGATCTTGTCTATCTTGCTTTTTGGAAATAAGAAATAAACTCCTTCCAAATTCTCAATATTTACCAATTTATTGTTTAAATCATATAGTTTTATCTCTTCTTTTTTTAAATAATTTTTATCAACAGAAGCATATGAAAAATAAGTTCCTGCTTCTTCCATTTCTTGTCCCATTTTTTTCTCTTCTTCTGTTTTTTCTCCAAAATAACCAAAGTGAGCATAGATTGTGGACAATCTTTTATCATTTACGATATCACTATATAATTGAACTTGATTTCCATAGTCAAATATTTCCGAAGTATCTGCACTAAAATCTTTTATAATTCCATATCCTAATAATTCTTTTGATTGGTTATATATTTTTAAACTATCAAATAATGATCTCATACTTTGAACAAAGAATGTGGAGGAAATAATTAATAAACAAATAATAATTATTTTTATTTTGCCACTTGTTTTACTTATTTTAACAGCTATATTTTGCTTTTTTAAAATATTGGTTACCTGATAACTACCGGAAATAATAGATACACATTGGTAATTAATATAATAAGTAAATAAAATTAGAAAACTATTGATGAATAATAAAAATAAAAGCTGATAAGCTGTGATATTCTTAATTAATATTAAAGAAAGTAATAATATAATCGTAATGATGATACTATAGAGTTTTAATTTCTTTTTGAACATTATTTGAACTATTTTATTTGATGAAAATCCAAGTAATCGCATACAACTAATATATTTCGCTTTATAATAAGTATCATAAATTTGAAATATGAAGTAAAAAATCATTAAAATTATGACACTAATTATAAGTATTATAATAATATATTTATCTGAATTACTAAATCTTGAATAAGAATTAATCTCCTGACCAACGACTGTTTTTACTTGAGTAGAAAATTGGGAAAAATCTTGATAATTTTTATAGTATACAATATATTCACCGTACAAATTTCCATTGTCATCTAGTAGTTTTTGAAAGGTATAATAATTATATCTACTATTTTCTAATAAATCAGAAATAAAACCAATTTGATTTTTATCATTATGATAATAAGTAGATATGAACATATCATTATTGTTTTCAACTATTTTATTTGTTTTTTTTACTTGAAATTTTTTTGTCATAAAATCATATAATTGTGAAATACTATTAAAAGACAAATAAATATTTCTACTCTTATTATTTTGATTTGATGCATTGTTCTTCAAAAGAATAACATGATTATTTTCAGCAATTTCAAATATACGAGAAATTAGTGCAATATTAATTGGTACATCTTCATTATAGTCTAAAGATATAAATTCCCTATTATAATCATTAAATACTAGATATTTCTCTGAATCCTTTAATTCTAAAAAAATAATTGATAAAACTGTTGTAACCAATATACATACTATTGGAATAAGTTTCGTTGTTATCTTCATAATACCCTCCACCAAGTACTGCCTAGATTTTAATAAATTAATTATAACATTTTTATTATGTCTTTTGGATTTTCTTTTTCTATTTGCACACTTTTATACAAAAAAAAGACCTTTAGGTCTTTTCAGACTGTTGACAAAT
>DICM01000002.1 GCA_002416285.1 Caryophanales bacterium UBA5026 | reverse complement strand
CTACTATTATGATACCATTTATTATTTATTTTCACAAGGGACAAAATAAAAAGCAATCCCTTAAAGAGTGCTTTTATTATATTTATTGAAAAATCAGATATAGCGCTACAACTATTAATAGAATTCCACTTATTAATTTTGTATACTTTTGCCATTTGTTAGAAATACCAAATGCCTTTAATGTCTTCATAGATATTACAAATACAATAATATCATCAATTAAATAAAATAGGATATAGATTAATATTAGTCCTAATGATTCTGCTTGATTAAAATTTAGCATAGACAATATTTGTGTAAATAATACAGGAAATCCGGCAGAACACGCAAATTCAATTAAATTAACAAGGAATGATACGAATAAGATTCCAATACAAGCTAATACAAAACTTTGTTCATGAAGATATCTTTTAATAAGCCCCATAATTTTTTTGCGTTGTTTTTGATTAGTAACGGTACAACCAACCTCTTTTTTACGCAGTGCGGTAACTAATTCATAAATACCAAATAGAGCGGCAAACCCTCCTAAACAGATTCTTAAAATAATTAACTGATTCACGGTTGTTGCAAGTTTTAGCCAAGATGTTAAAAATAAGAAATAGATAAATCCAGAACCAGCGATAAAAGTACTTCCTAACAACCACATTTTCTTACGATCCTTCATTCCAAGAAGCATGCTGATTAAAAATAATAATACCCACATTGCACATGGATTAAATCCATCTAGGAATCCCATTAATACAGCTAATAGCGGAACGGTTACCTTTTTCACACTAAATGTTCCAAATACAGGTAAGGTTACTGTTTCACGGGAAGTGTCCTGCTGGATGGTTACAGATTCCCCAGTTTCTTTTACTTTCTCGACAATATCCGTACACTCTTTATATTGACAAGCTTTTATATAACTTCGAATTTCAGATTCGACAGTTTCTTGATAGCCTGTCCATGTCTTATTGCCAATAACCGTGTAAGGAACATAAGAATGATATTCCGAAAAACTCTCCTTCACTTTTTTTAATAAATCGGAGTTCTCTTCATTGTACCAAGTCTCATAATAATCAATTTTAATATCAGGATATTCTTCCTGTAATTCTTTTAAAAATGTTTTTTCCTTGGCACAGTGTGGACATCCTTCCCCATAGAAAAATGATATTGTGGTCGCACCTGCTTTTAGAGGAAAAAGAAAAAGCATTAATAAAATAGGTAATACAAACTTTTTCATCGTGACCCCTCACTTAGAAAAGCAACAATTTGATCTTTGCTCTTCTCTCCTTTTAAAATACTGACTACATGGTCATGATCTTTCAAAATATAAACTGGTAATAAATCACCTATTTCCAATTGTTCTTCATCAGATAAAAAATCATAATCCTGTTCTTCAAATTCAATATTAGTAAAACTTTCTTGAGCGAGAGTCCAGTTTTTATAAGTCACAAGACAAGACGGACACCATACAGCACTGATACGAATACACTTCATAATTTCACTCCTTTATTTTTATTTTTAAAAATGCGATAAATTCTAGCGACTGAGAAGCATCAATAATAAGTCCTGATAGATCTTCTGCTGATGCGAAGAAATTAGATACCTGACAGGTTGAAACATCGAGTCCAGACATCTTTGTTCCCAACCACTCTGTATCTATTAAATTGCACTCATCAAAGACTAGTTTTTTAAATTCAATTCCCTCTAAAGCGGCATTCTTTAAATCACAGTTATTAAAGTTTACTCTTGTTAAAATACTATTATTCAAATTCATATATTGCATTGTACAATCTTTAAAGATGATATCTTTTAATCCTGTTGTTGATAGATCGGTACCTAAGAAACGGCATTCTTCAAATTCACAAAATAACATATGACTGTTCGAAAATTGACCATTGGAAAAATCACATCCGATGAATTTACATTGATAAAAAGATAAACTTCCTTCATTCTGAAATACACAATGATCAAACCAATTATTTTCATATTCCAAATCTAAATCAGTAATTGTTTTTCCTTCAACAACATTCAACTGCTCTTTTACTAATTGATTCTTTTTCATGAACGTATTTTTAAATTATGATAACAGGTATCAAAACATTCTAAAAAGGTATCAATTTCGGAATTAGTTGTAAAACCAGATAAACTGATTCTAAGACTATGTTCTGCACAACTATGGTTTTTTGTTAATTCAAGAACAGCTCTACTTTCACTATGATTACTAGAACATGCACTCTGTGTAGAGATAAAAATATCATGTTCTTCTAATGCATGTAACATTGTTTCTGGTTTTATTAATAAGGTACTGATATTTAATATATGTGGAATGCAATATTCATTATGATTGATTGTAACATCTGGATATTTCGATAATTTAGTTATTAATTTTTGACATAGTTCTTTTATATTCAAAAGGGCTTCCGTTTCTTCTTCTAAACTTAAACGGAGAGCTTTTGCTAAAGATACAATCAAAGGTAAAGCTGGGGTTCCACTGCGAAAAGGTGTTGTACTTTTTCCACCATGAATCAGTGGTTCTACTATTATTTTTTCCTTTTTAATTAGGCAACCAATCCCTTTTAATCCATAAAACTTATGAGCAGAGAAACTTGCTAGATCAATATTTTCAAGAGAGACGTCTACTTTTCCTAAACTTTGTGTAATATCCACGTGAAAGAAACATTTTTCGTATTGCTTTAAAATTTTCCCTATTTCCTCAACTGGTTGTCTCAGTCCTGTTTCACTGTTGACTGATGCGATACTAACTAAAATTGTATCTGGTCGGATCATTTTTTGCAATGTTTTTAGATCGATAATACCATCATCATTTGCTTCTACAATGGAAATCTCAAATCCCTGTTTTTGCAAATAAGTGAACGGTCCATAAATGGAAGAATGTTCTAAATTAGTTGTAATAATATGTTTTCCTCTATTTTGATATTGCATTGCAATTCCTTTTATTGCAAGATTATTTGATTCACTGGCACCACTTGTATAAATGATTTCCTCTGGTTTTACACCGAGTAAATTTGCAATTTGAATTGTTGCTGAGGTCTCTAATTGATGAGATGCGACACCTAAAGAATGAAGAGAGTTCGAGTTTCCAACATATTCTAAACATGTCTTTTCAAAACTTTCTAATACTTCTTTTCTAACTGGTGTTGTCGCTGAATAGTCTAAATATATCATATAATCACCATGCTCATTATACAATATTTATAGTAGTTGAACAAGGAATCTAATCATTTTAATATGTAGGTTTAGTGAAATTGAGAAGAAAATTAAAATATTAACAAAAAAGAACACAAAGTGTCCTTATTACTCAAATGATTTCTATATATTATTTAATTCTAACTGCGGTCATATTAAATGTAACATTTCTAGCAGCTGCTGATAGTTGTTGATAATAATTAAAATTTCCTGTTGTTTCTGTTTCGTATGTTTTTACCCATGTAAAATGTGTAGGATAATAGTCCCCAGATGCTTTCCAAAAAGCATCTAATATTCCTAACGTGCCAAAATTAAAAGCCCATATTCCCGTTCCCGTATTGACATCATTAAACTCAAAATCAATCACCCATGTACCTGCTGGTATCGTCCAAGTTGCTGTTGGAACAGATGTCATTGCACCTTTCACAGCAATATTAATGGTATTGGATTTGGTATATATTTCTCCAACGGCAGTGTTATTGCCAATGTACTCGTCAATACTATCTTTAGAAACATAGTTGTCTAATAACTCATTGATTTGTTCTTTTGTATAATAACCATCAATGCTACTTCCATTACTTGCTAAATAGGAAACATATTTATTAATCAAGAAATTATTTTCAATTTTACAAACGTCCCCTGAACCAGTAGTAACAACCGATGTATCATAATTTTTATATGCATAATTATTGTCACTGTTGAGACACAATGTAAGTTCTCCATTTTTCGTAATAATCAAATTACCTGTTCCAGAGAGTTTTCCTTTCACTGCTAAAGTTTCTTCATCACTGACAAATTTACCATCTTCCAATGTGAATTCTTTTACAGAAATATCTTCTGAATTTCTTACATAATATAGAGAAGCCGCTTCTAAAACACCGTAAGCACTATCCTTTAATGCTGCTTTTTTAGAATCGTCTATAACATGCATAACAAGCGGTGTTGCAATAAGGGCAATGACTGCTAAAATAACAATGACTGCTAATAATTCAATTAACGTAAATCCTTTTCTCATTTCTATATCTCCTATCATTCAAGAATAAGTATAAATATTATGAATCTTTTTGTCAAGCAGTACTATAGGAGTTCCATATATCTAAATTTTCTGATTATTAAAATATAATTTTAATATATAAAAAGAACACTAGTGTGTCCCTTTTAAGAATAGATATTTTTAATTACAATCCTTCACCCACTAAGAGTACTGGTCGGAATCCAACATAATTAATTGCACTACCTTCTCTACGACCAAGGGCAAATACTCCTGCATTAGAAGTATCTGTATAATAACCTCCTCGTGCAAACCATGGAATACTTCCGTCTGGCATATATGAAAAGTCTGCATACCAAGAAGTACCACCAGTTGCTGCCGAACTAATTTCCCATATCGCGTCACCTTTATTATTTACGGTTGATGCGTAGTTCTGATATACATCTTTATATTTTGACGGTGCATTCATAATGTTCAATCCATTCGTTGTCAAATTCGCATTACCATTATTTACATACGCTGCTAGATATTCATATGTTCCACCGCTCATGTCATAGATTCCATATATCGTTCCTGTAGTTGAAGCATTTACCCCTAGAGTTGTATGATATTCATTACATAGTGTTTCATTAGCAACATTTACAGAACTTCCCGCACATCCTGTTTTAAATGCACTGTTAGAATTATTCCAAACTTCAGTATCTTTTCCATATACTGATTTCGATAAATATGCGACTGCTCCCCACTCTACATTTTTCATAAGATGCGTATCTATACCGTTTCCGGTTGCTCCCCATCCGTATCTCTCATTTGTTTCCATGCTACGACTAGCATCAAAAATAGTTCCTATCGTTACGCTTCTCAAGGATGCAACATTTGGTTTTATATCGATAGCACTTGTCGTACCACTCGCTACAAATTTTGCTACCCAAATACCAGTAACCTCATCATCACCAAATGTAAATGTTGGATGATTGGTCCACTTGTTGTTTGATGCGCTCGCACCTGTGCTGTTATCAATATTCCCTATTACAGATGAATTCCAATTATCATCTATATTTTTTGTAAATTGTATTTCTATTGTTCCAGTCGTTGCCGAATGCCACCCTGAAGTTATCTTATAAATATATCTTGGTATCCATACCCACATACTTCCATCTGCTGTTCTAGCATTAGCCCAATTCTTTGTTTCCGTGGTTGTTCCATAACTATACCAATCTGTATCACTCTCGCTCGTATCAACCCATGTTGTCCCATTCCATTTAATTGGCGTCATTCCTTTACTTAATTGTGGAACATTTACACCTTTCGTTTCATCAAATATTGTTTTTTCCACAGTAGGATCACAATTCACTTCTGTCTTTTCTCTATTTACTTTCGCTTTTCCATTTTGATAATCGACAACATATTGATCAAACTTAAAAGAACCACTCTCTACACTTCCATCTTTCATAACTACACAAACAGCAGTTGGAGCAGTGCCTTTATAAGCAACATTCGTAAGAGTACTTAAATCATAAGTACCGTCTTTTTTTGTCGAATAATCTCCAGTCTCAATCATACCTTTTAAATCACTTTTTTCAATTGCGTCAATATAACCATAAGTACTACTTTCAGCAGCACCTTTTTTCGCACTGTCAATTACTCCTAAAATCATTGGTGTTGCAATAAGGGCAATGATTGCTAAAATAACAATGACTGCTAATAATTCAATTAGTGTAAATCCTTTTTTCATATAATCTCCCAATCCTACTATTTAGTATGCTTATCTCTAGCATTCCTATTCTTTTATATTGTATCATAATGATTGCATTTCAACAAGAAACTGAAACAAAAAAAGTGTATCGCTACACTCTTAAGATAGATTATGAAAAGAAGGTTTTCCACGGTTTAATATAATTGTTATCTTTCTCATAAAGCTTATAAATTGCAATAATTTGCTCTTTTGAATCAGTGAACAAAATAGGTTCACTACCATACTCGTTTTCTAATAATGCACCATTCCGCACTTTTTCTTCTAATAATTCATCCATTTTTATTTTAGAAAATTCCTTAAAAACTTCCTCTTTTGAAGTCAATATATAGTTATTATTCTCTATTTCTTCTAATTGATAACAATCATGTAAAGTAAATTCACCTTGCATCACTCTTCTTAAGTTCGTCATAACACCAACAGTACCAAGTTGATTCGCAATATCACGAATTAAACTTCGTATATAAGTTCCCTTACTAACAGTTGCTTTGAACGTAAATTTTGTTTTGCCGTTTTCTAAAATTGGACCAGTTACTAATTCAATCTGTTCAATTGTCACAGATCTACTTGGCAAATCTACAACAATCCCTTCTCTAGCATATTCATAAAGCTTTTTTCCATTTTTTTTCACAGCTGAATAAGCAGGTACTTGTTGATTATAAGTACCGAGAAAAGAATTTAACACAGATTCAATTTGCTCTTTTTTTAAGTTCACTGTTTCTTCTTTTAATATCGTTCCAGTATTATCTAAAGTATCTGTTTCCATTCCTAGCATTACCTCAGCAATATATGTTTTTTTAGTTGCTGTAATTAATTCTGCTAATTTAGAACAATTTCCAATACATAAAACTAATACTCCAGTTGCAAGTGGATCTAGCGTTCCAGTATGCCCAATTTTTTTTGTATGTAAATATTTACTCACTTTATTTACAACATCACGACTGGTAATTTCTGCCGGTTTATCAATACATAAAATTCCGTTCATGTTATTCAGTCCATTCAAACTCATAATCTAGAATACGAACATAATCTCCTTCTTCGATACCCATTTTTCTAAGTTCATCATCAATACCCATTTTTCTTAATTTATTGGCAAAACGAAGTGCTGCCTCATCCGTACTAAATCGAGTCATACGAAGTAATTTTTCAACTTCTGCCCCGCGAACAACATATACAGCTCCATCTTTTGTAATGGTGAAAGGTTTTTCACTACGGAACTGATACAAAATATGACTTTCAAATTTTGATTCCTCGTAAAGAGGTTGTTTTTCAATGGTATCCAATTTATCGGATAAAGCATTAATTACTTCCGTTAAACCTTTATGTTCTATTGCAGAAATTGGATAGACCGGAACATCAACCTTTTTCTTAAATTCATCTAAATTCTTTTCAGCATCTGGAAGATCCATCTTACTGGCTATAACAATCTGTGGTTTTTCTAAAATTGATTCTTTAAAATCTTTCAATTCTTTGTTTATAATCTGATAATCTTCATAAGGATTTCTTCCTTCACTTGCTCCCATATCGATCACATGAGCAATAACTCTAGTTCTTTCAATATGTTTTAAGAAACGATCCCCTAGTCCTTCTCCTAAGGAAGCACCTTCAATCAATCCTGGTAAATCCGCCATTACAAATGATTTTCCCTCACGAACTTTTACGACACCGAGATTAGGCGATAAAGTCGTAAAATGATAACTTGCAATTTTGGGTTTAGAGGCTGATACGCTTGAGATCAATGTTGATTTACCAACACTTGGCATTCCAACTAATCCAACATCTGCTAGCAATTTTAGTTCGACTTTAATTTTTTTACGTTCTCCAGGCTCTCCATTTTCAGCAAAGCTTGGAGCTGGATTGGTACGTGTTGCAAAAGCCATATTACCACGACCGCCACGACCACCTTCGGCAACTACCACTGTATCACCTTTTTTGGTTAAATCAGCAATAATAAGTCCACTTTCCAAATCGGTAATAACCGTACCTAGTGGTACTTTCACAACTACGTCTTCAGAACTTTTACCTTGTTTTGCTTTTCCTTCACCATTTGCGCCTTTTTTACCTTTTATAATACGAGCATATTTCAAATCGATTAAAGTGTTTAAACCTTCATCGACTTCAAAAATGATATCGCTACCATGCCCACCGTTTCCACCGTAAGGACCACCCATTGGAATATATTTTTCTCTCCTAAATGCCATGCAACCATTTCCACCATCGCCGGCCTGTAATTCTACAATGACTTCATCAATGAACATCGTAATCCCTTCTTTCTTCCAACTATTATACAGGAAATAAGAGTAAAAAAAAAGAGAAACTCACTAGAGTTCTCAAATATAGACTGTTAGTATATGCACACTGGTTAAAATTAGTACTGTCATTTCTTATGAAAGACAGTACTGGCTATTACAAGAATTAAAATGATTACCACGGCTATGATAATCATATTCATATTTTTTGAACTCCCAGATGTCTTCTGTACTACTGCTAAAAAATGAATAAACTCTTGTACCTTCATCAAGCTCCAACTCCCAATAACATTAGTGTCAACGGAAACAATGCATAAACAAATTTTATTACCATAATGATAAAAATATTATCCTTATTTTTGACATAGCAATAAGACAGCAATATTGCAAATATAAAATATTGGATAAAGTCCACAATAGAAAATATTGTGATATTTGTATACATAATGTTCACTGTTGCATAAATAACACTACTAACAATACAAAATAGTACATCATTTTGAATAACATCACGAATTGCTTTTTTAAACAATAATTCCTCAGCTACACTAGCAAAAATTAATGTTTTAAAAATGATATATAACGAAGACACGTTGGCAATTTCACGAAGTGATATAGTGTTCTCGTCCAAAGGTGGATTTGAACCTGGTATCAGATAACTAAATGATGCATACAAAAAATTTATTATTGTTATGATAAAAAACCATTTTAAAACAACAATCATTTTCCCTTTTACTGTATAATTTTTCTTAAATTCATACACATTTTTACGAATTGTTTCTTTATAATATAAAACAATCCCCAGAAAAAAACACAGATCAGATATAAACAAAATAATAACATCATCTGTAATTCCAATAAAATGTAATAAACTATCAATAATACTGGTATAAACAAAATAAATTAAATAAATTATAACTATTTTTATTAAATTCAACTTGTTATCTTTGATCATATCATTCACTACCTTTAACAAATTATAGCAAATAAAAATTCTGATTGCAACTATATGTTTTCTATTTACACAATATTTGTCAAAAAAAGAAGCGTTATTAACGCTCCTCACATCTTAATAGAATCTGCAAAGACATCTTAAGAACCATCCCATATGAAATGCCTCCATTTCCTTTTCAATTCACATTTTTAATATACAATAAAAAGAACAAAAAGTCAAGTTTTTGTCCTCATTTGTCAAGTTTTTGTTTGTTATTTGCAATTATCCATTAAATTTCAGGATAAATACTTACTTGTTTCCGATCTCTACCAACACGTTCAAATTTTACATATCCATCGATTTTTGCGTATACCGTATCATCAGATCCGATACCAACATTTTTACCTGGATAAATTTTAGTTCCGCGTTGACGATATAAAATAGAACCACCAGATACATATTCTCCGTCAGCTGCTTTCGCACCTAAACGTTTTGAAATTGAATCTCGACCATTCTTAGTAGAACCTTGTCCTTTTTTATGAGCGAAAACTTGAATATCTAAAAACATTAATTTATTCATAGATACACCTCCTCCGTCACTTTTACATATTTTGGATATTGACTTGCAAGTTCTTCTAATAAAGAAATCATATTTTCAATTAAAAGAATAACCATCGAATCTTGTTTTTGAATATCGATTTTTACAAATCCATTTTTCTTTTCATAGTCAATCGAAGTCTCATCAACTTTTAAACAGGCATTGACCGTAGTAATAACCATGGAACTTATTGAAGCACATACAATATCGCTTCCCTCACTTTTATATCCACTGTGTCCACTGATTACTATACTTTCAATCGCACTCTTTTTTTTAACCGTGATAGTTGTCATTAAGCGCTAATTTTTTCAATAACAATTTTAGTATATGGTTGACGATGTCCTTGTTTTCTACGATAGTTTTTCTTTTGGTTGTACTTATAAACAATGATTTTTTTGTTTTTGCCATGTTTTACGACTTTAGCAGTAACTGTTGCTCCTTTAACATAAGGATGACCAACAACACCGTTTGCCATTAAAACTTGATCTAATACAACGTTTTCTCCAGCAGCAGCATCTAATTTTTCAACATATAGTTCTGTACCTTCTTCAACGTAGTATTGTTTTCCACCTGTTTCAATTACAGCTTTCATAAATAACCTCCTTATAAAATTCTAAGACTCACCATTAAGGTACTTTGCGTTTAAACCTTTTCTGAGCGGTTGTAGAGTGAGGCCCTACACAGTAATAAATTTTATCACACTTCTCTTTATTTGTAAACCTTTTTACTCTCTAACCTTCAAAATATTCCTTCAAAACTTCTCTTTCTGTATAATAGTTCCCATTTTCGCGAAAAAAATGTTTGTAATCGCGTTTCATTTTATAAGGATCGCGTCCTTTCACATAAGTGTTTTTCCGAAATGTTCTATTTTTTAAATAACGCTCTAAGAAAAATCGCTCACATAAAAGTTGATGTTTTCGCTCTTCTTTCCAAGTTTGACAAAATAGGAAAAAGAACGCTAAAACAAGTACTAAATTATGAAGTATCACTGCATAGAAAAAGAAAAGCGAAGTAAAAAAAATGGATAGATAGACGATTCCTATGTGACTGTTTGAAAAAGAAAAAAATCGTTCTAAAATAAGTGTTACTATTTTTGAGCCATCTAGGGGAACGATCGGTAAAAGATTAAATCCAAAGAAAAAAAGATGGTAATAGAGAAATTGTTCTCCAAAAAAAGGGCAGAACAAAAAATAGGCAAAAGTTTGAAATAATGGTCCCATGACAACAATCCACCATTCTTCCCTCGTTGGTCGATTGATGTCCTCGTGAAAAATAGTTACACCACCAAAAGGTAAAAAACGGATTTTTTCGATATTCCATCTAAAATAAAGAGCCGCTAAAATATGGCCAAGTTCATGAATAGAAAACAGTATTGCAAGCATTGCCGAATCGTGAAAATGTCCAGTTAAAATAGTCAAAATCAAAACAAAATAGGTAAATGGATGGATCTCAATTTTAGAGATAATCTTCATATGATAAAGCATTTCCTTCTTTTTTGAAGACTAAATACAGTATTTTATCCTTTGCTTCCCCTACTAGACTTCCTTTTTCAACATAATCATAAAGTTTTACATTGTTGTTTTTCATATTTCCATACCAGACATCGACTCCATTAATCTGTTGGATAATAACAGTATTTCCGTATCCCTCTTTCTCACCGATATAGACAACCATTCCACTTTCAATACTTGGTACTAAGTAATTTTCTGCCACCTGTAATTTCGCACCATCTTCATATTTTTCTTTCTTACTGTAGGCTAATTTTTCTTGAAAAACTGTTTTGGTGTCAGCCTTTTTAATAATATCTTGAAAAGGAATTGGACTTCCAAATGTCTTTTCGTACCAATTGTTAATCGATGCGAAAGAAAAATTGGTATTATAAACATGATTATAAAACCACGTTTTTGCCTTAGGGCTGCCTTTTAACACAATTAATGTAATGAGTGTTACTAAAACTGTAACTAAAAAATAACTAACTGGTCTTACCCACCAGCTCTTTTGTATCTTCTTTATTGGGGTACTACTTTTTTGCTTTTTCTTTTTTAATTGTAATCGAATGTATTCCATATCATCCATCCAAAATTCCTCCTTTTTGCTTCATTCTATTCAAAAGATTCAACTTTAAGACATGTTTAAAATTGTTTGTCCTAATTTTTTTCCGTTCATCATAAAATAAACTATGTAAGGAGGAGTCCGCTTGAAACAGAAAAGTTTTGATTATTTACTCTTAATAGCAATTTTAGTAATTTCCATTTTTGGGATCATTATGGTGTACTCCTCTTCCTATGTATGGGCAGAATATAAATTTAATGATCCTTTTAAATTTGTAAAACATCAAGGACTCTTCTTTATGATAGGTCTCATTTTTATGTACACAATCTCAAAAATACCATATGAAAAATATTATAAGCATTGTAATCATATTTTAGGAGCCTGTATTTTACTTTTAATTTTAGTACTAATTCCCGGTATCGGTACTGTTCGTAATGGTAGTAGAAGCTGGTTTGGAATCGGTTCTTTTGGTATTCAACCAAGTGAGTTTACAAAATTAGCTTTGATTATTTTTACAGCAAAATACTTATGTAATCACCAGAAGGATTTGAGAAATATCAAAAAAGGAGTTCTGCCAATTTTAGGACTTGCATTATTGGTTTTTGGACTCATTATGTTGCAACCAGATTTTGGAACAGGTATGATTCTTCTTGTTACAGTAGTTGGACTTCTTTTTGTGGGTGGAGTTCCCTTCCGTTTTTTCCTATCATTAGCCGGTGTTGGTGCTGCTGGAATTGTTGGTCTAATCGCAGTAGCTCCCTATCGTCTTGCTAGAATTTTATCTTTTCTAAATCCATGGAGTGATCCTCTAGGAAGTGGATTTCAAATTATTCAATCTCTCTATGCGATTGGTCCAGGTGGACTGTTTGGATATGGTTTTTTAAATTCCAGACAAAAACATTTCTATTTACCAGAACCACAAACTGATTTTATCTTTTCGATTATCAGTGAAGAATTTGGTTTTATGGGCGTATTAATTGTTTCTAGTCTATTTATCTTAATTATTACAAGGGGTTTAAGGATTGCAAGCAAATGTAAAGAACCATTTGGTAAATTCTTGGCTTTTGGGATTACTTTTGGATTAGCGTTTCAGGCAGTTTTAAATCTTATGGTTGTCGTTGGATTAATTCCAGTTACAGGAGTTACTTTACCATTTCTAAGTTACGGGGGATCTAGTTTACTCATTACACTCTCTGGCATGGGAATTTTACTCAATATTAGTAGATATCAAAAATAAAAGACGTCGGTCTTTTTTACTATCCATTACTATATTTTTATTACTATTAAAAAATATCTTTTAAATATTTCTAATCAAAAGAATCCGTTCTATACAAGACAACTTGTACATAAAATAAATCAGGTGATCTTATGTTTTTCAAAAAAACGCATATTCGTATTCGTATTGTACTTTGTATTTTATTATTTTGTTTTTTACTGATTATTGGTAAAGTGTTTTATACTCAAGTGATTGATTATGACAAGTTAAATAAACTGGCAGCTTCTTTATGGAACCGAAATTTACCAATCGAAGCAGATCGTGGAAAAATTACCGATTCAAACGGAGTGGTATTAGCGGATAATAAAACGACTACTTCTTTAGTATTGATCCCGAATCAAATAAAAGATAAAGAGACGACTGCTAAAAAACTAGCGGAAATTTTAAATGTTTCCTACGATGATATGTATGCCCATGTTAGTAAAAAGACTTCCATGGAACGTGTTCATCCAGAAGGAAGACGTTTAGATTATGAAACAGCTGATAAAATTAGTGAATTAAAGATAGATGGTGTTTATTTAGTCAAAGAATCCAAACGTTATTATCCTTACAACACGTTACTATCTCATACCCTTGGTTTTGTAGGAATCGACAACCAAGGATTAAGTGGTTTGGAATTAATTTACGACGACTATTTAACTGGCGAATATGGAGCAATCAAATATGCTTCTGATGCGAAAGGAAACAAATTAGAATTAACGGAAAGTTATGAAGAACCACAAAATGGTATGAATATTACTTTAACCGTAAATTATGAGATTCAAGCTGCTTTGGAGCGAGAATTAAATAATGCTGTCAATAAATATCGACCAGAGCAAGCACTGGGAATGGTCATGAATCCCAAAACCGGAGAAATTTTAGCAATGTCAGCTCGACCTAACTTTGAACCGAGTAATTACCAAAATTACACCATTGAAGAAATAAATAGAAACTTACCAATTTGGGCGACATATGAACCAGGTTCTACGTTTAAAATAATTACTTTAGCAGCATCCCTAGAAGAAAATGTCGTAGATTTAGAAAAAGATACCTACTATGATACTGGTAGTATTCAAGTTGAAAATGCCCGGATTAAATGTTGGAAACATGGAGGACATGGTTCACAGACATTCTTACAGGTTGTTGAAAATTCCTGCAACCCCGGCTTTGTCGTTTTAGGTCAACGTCTTGGAAAAGATAAATTATTCTCTTATATTAACTCCTTTGGATTTGGACAAAAAACTGAAGTTGATTTAAATGGGGAGAGTAACGGTATTCTGTTTTCTTTAGATAGAGTTGGTCCTGTCGAACTTGCTACAACAGCCTTTGGTCAAGGTGTTTCTGTCACTCCGATTCAGCAAATTACTGCGGTATCCGCTGCTATCAACGGGGGATATTTATACAAGCCTTATATTGTAAAGAGTATTAATGAGCCAGAAACAAATGCTGTTATCCAAAAATTTGAACCAACAATTGTTCGTAAAGTTATTACCGACAAGACCAGTGAAGAAGTAAGAATGGCCCTAGAAAGTGTCGTAACCAATGGAACTGGTAGAAATGCTTTCATAGATGGCTATCGTGTCGGTGGGAAAACAGGAACTGCTCAAAAAGTGCAAAATGGGGCCTACATGGTTGGAAATTATATTGTATCGTTCATGGGATTCTTACCAGCAAATGATCCGGAAGTAGTCGTTTATATAGCGATTGATAATGCGAAAGGAATTAGTCAATTCGGTGGTACTGTCGCTGCTCCAATAGCAAGAAGTATCTTACAGGACTGTATTAGTATTTTAGGAATTGAGAAACCTGAAGGTGCCAGTGAAAAAAATTATAACTACTTAGATCGCAAATACGCAACGGTACCAGATGTTACCGGAAAAGGTAGAACAGATGCTGGAAAAGAACTAACGAAGTTTAAAGTCGAATATAGTGGTACTGGAGATAATGTCATCTATCAATCTCCAAGTGCTGGAGAACGTATCTATGAAGGTGAAACCATTCGGTTATTACTCGGATAGGAGGAATGTATGTTGCATCTTACAAAAGCAGTACTAGCATTAATGACTGGTTTTCTGTTTGCTTTAATTTTAGGAATTATATTAGTACCATACTTAAAGAAGAGAAAAGCGAATCAAAGTCTTAGTGTGTATTTAAGTAGAACTCATGAAAAAAAAGCTGGAACTCCTACTATGGGTGGACTTATCTTTATAGGATCCACTTTAGGAACTTTCCTTTTACTTCTACTATTTGATAGAATTAATTTCAGTTATCATTTAGGAATTGTTCTATTAACATTTCTCAGCTATTCCTTCATTGGATTCTTAGATGATTATCTTATTATTTTAAGACATAATAATAAGGGTCTTACCGAAACAGCAAAATTATTATTACAAATTGTTGTTGCAGTCGCATTCTTCTATTTATTTATGTTAGCTGGAAATGAGTCTCTTATTTGGGTCCATAGTTTACATATCAAGTGGAATATCGGTTGGTTCTACGGATTATTCATCTTATTCGTCTTAGTGGCAAGTTCAAATGCGGTCAACTTAACCGATGGATTAGACGGACTTGCAGGGGGGCTATCGGTAATTGCCTTTGGGACATTTGGAATTATCAGTTATGCAGCAGGTTGGCTGGAAGGTTATGAAGAAATTGCTCTTTTCTGCTTTGTTTTAGTGGGTGCTCTACTGGGGTTCTTAGTCTTTAACGCTAGTCCCGCAAAAATATTTATGGGTGATACGGGAAGTTTGGCTCTCGGTGCCACACTCGGTGCGATTGCTATTTTAACAAGACATGAATTATTACTTGTATTAATTGGAATTGTATTTGTAATTGAAACATTAACTTGTATTATTCAAAGAGTCTATTATAAGTTTACCAAAAAAAGGTTTTTCCCGATGACTCCTATTCACCATACTTTTGAAAAATGGGGCTGGGAAGAACGCGATATTGTTCGGTTATTTTGGATTATTGGCGCCATTGCTTCTATGTTAGCAATTATCTATGGGGTTTGGATATAAAGGCAAGTTGCCTTTTTTCTATGAAAAAGGATCATTATTTTAATGATCCAAAGTGTCGATTTATTCAACAACAGTAGTATTAGAACTGATATTAAATGTTTTTATGACTGCATCATTGATTTTTAATTTATACCTCTCATTTAGCTTTAATAATGGACTACTATAAACAATCGATTCCGATTGTTTTTTTGTCGTGTATTCAAAGAGTTCATTATCTTTAGAATCAGTAATAACAATCTTGTCGTTACTTTTTATTGCTGTAGATAGAATAATTGTCAATTGAGTTGATAGATTTGTAGTAGTTTCTGAGATTCGATTTGTCCCTATTGTCATTAGAGTTCCACCAGTAATGACATACTCACTATCAAGTTCTCTTTTTTCATCATTCGTTGAACTATTTACATAAATTTCCCCACCATTAATATAGATGTTTCCATTCGCATCAAGTCCATCTCCTGATGCATCAATTTCGATCATTCCACTATTCAGTGTTAATTTATATTTGATGGAAGTACTAAACTGATTCTGCCCTGCTCTTCCGCTTTGCGAAGAACTATCACTTCCTCCACCGACATTAATTCCGTCATCACTAGCTGTGATTGTAATTGATCCACCATTGATGTTTATACTAGCTGCTTCAATTCCTTCATAACTTTTCATAATTGCAATTGTTCCATTATTAATAATAATGGTATCATCAGCATGAATACCATCATCACCCGAGGATATATGAAATGCTCCATCAATAATTGATAAACTACTATTGGTATGAATTGCATCATCGGCTGAATCAATTGTAAATGATCCATTTTCAATTATTAAATTTTTCTTTGATTTTAAAGCTTTTGCACTGATTGTTTGATTCGTCCACGCAATAGATGATCCGTTTCCTGTTCGAATATCGAATATTCCATTTTTGATTGATAAGTAAGTAGTTGCCTGGATTCCATCTAAAGTTGCACGAATATTAAAAGCTCCGTTTTCAATTTGAATATATCCAATTTCTGTATGGGTATCATTTACTGTTCTAATACCGTTTCCTGCACTATTTATGTTAATAATCCCATCTTTGATAATTATATTATCCAAGCTCTGAATTCCATCTTCTAAAGCATCTATTTCAATTGTTCCACTTTCAATTGTTAATGGGCCTTCACTAACAATCCCATTTTTATAATCAGCATTTACTTTTAAGGTTCCCTTGCCGGTGATGATGAGATTATTCCTACTAAAAATTGTGCCATTTACATCTTCTTTATAGATGCTGTAACTATCACTATCCGTTAATTGATTGATACTGCCTCCCGTTAATTCAATCGTTGTCGCTTCTGATTGTTCAACATAAATAGCTGGACCTTTCGAATTTTTAATTGTAACATTATTTAAAACTAATATTACTTTTCCATCGGTATGAACCGTTATTAACCCGTCCTTAATCTGTCCTGTTAATTCGTAGATACCCGCTTCTGTAATCGTTAAACTTTCCGACAAAGTTACTTTAGTAATTTTATTATTTATCGTTGTATTAGAATCTAACACTTTATTGTCTAGTGGTGGCGGTTTCAATATATACCAAGCAAGACTAAATACCGTTAAGATAATAATTGCAATGACAATCTTTTTCATGGTTCACCTACCTTCTATAAGGAAAGTTAAAATTTCTAATTTATTATTTTATATATTAAGTATATGGGTAGGAATATAAAATTATGGTGGATATTTTGTGAAACAAAAAATGAACTTTTTAAAGCTCATTTTATCTCAATCATATCAATTAATTCATCATGAATTGTATATAACATAAATTTTCTATCTTCATAAATTAAATAACTTGGTTCACTTCCGTTTCTCGGTAATGAAATAGAACCTGTATTAATATAAACCATATCATACTTCTTTCTGATATAAGGATAATGTTCATGACCGTAAACTAATATTCCTTTCCGATTAAACTTACTACTTTTATCAATATTATATTCGTTTCCATGGGTACAATAAACATCAATATCATCTACGTGAATGAGCGCTAGATTATCACAAATAGGAAAATCACTAACTTTTACATCCACATCAGAGTCGCAGTTTCCCCGTAAACAAATAATACGATCCTGATAAGACATTAAAAAGTTCTTTACAGCCTCTATATTCACTTCTTCACTACAAGCAAAGTTAGGACCAGCATAATATAAATCCCCAAGTACGACTAACTTATCAATATTTTCTAATTTGATTATTTGATTGATCTTTGTTAAATTTTCTGGAATACCATGTATATCCGAAATAAACAATAATTTCATAATTCCTTTTACCTTTCTAACATTTCCAATATATCCTTATCATTTTTTATTGAGATATTAACGCGTTCATGATAGTTTTAATGTTCTATAAACTACCACTCTATCTCTTAATATAAGTATATTATTTTCTAACCGAAATAGCAATATCTACATATATTATAGAGAGAATAAAGGGGGATTAAAATGAAGAAAAGAAAAACTTCAATTGTCATTCTCACTTATAATAATTTTAATTACACAAAGGATTGTATTGAGAGTATAAAAAAATATACCAAAAAAAATTCATATGAAATTATTGTTGTCGATAATTTATCTACAGACGGAACAAGAGATTGGTTAAAGAAGCAAAAGGATTTAAAAGTCATTTTAAATGATGAAAATATGGGATTCCCAAAAGGATGTAACCAAGGAATAGAAATTGCAAATCCTGATAATGATATTCTACTTTTAAATAATGATACAATCGTTACAACTAATTGGTTAGAAAATTTAAAAATATGTCTCTATAGTAATGATTTGGTAGGTGCAGTTGGCTCTGTTTCCAATCACCAAGAAAATTTACAGGGTGTAGATTTCACTTATAGTGATTTTATGGAGATGCAGGAACTTGCAATAAAAAATAATATATCTGATTCAAACAGATGGGAAGAAAAAGTATTTTTAATTGGTTTTTGCATTTTAATAAAGCGTGATGTATTAAATAAAATTGGACTATTAGATGAAGAATACTCGCCAGGATATGTAGAAGATAACGATCTATCTCTTCGAATTATAGATGCGGGATATAAATTAATGCTTTGTCACGATTCATTTATACATCATTATTTAGGTACAGCTTTTCGAAAAGATTTAAATAAATTTTATCCAATTCTCTATAAAAATCGTACTTACTTTGAAAGTAGATGGGGATTTAATACATTTCAATTTGATGAGATTAAACATGCATCTCTCAGAATTTTAAAAGATGATAAAGAAAAATCATTAAGATTTTTAGATGTTAATTGTGGTATTGGAACAACTATGCTTAAAATTAAAAATGATTATAAAAATTCAGAAATAGATGGTATCGAATCAAATGAAAATATGGCTAAATTTGCAAAATATTTTGGAAATGTATTTCAAAGTTACGATGAATTAAAAGAAAATGATTACGATTATATTATTATTGGGAATTTATTAGAAAAAGTAGATCATCCGGATATGTTCTTACAAGATATCAAGAAATATTTAAAGAAAGACGGTTTTATTATTGGAGAAATTAGCAATATTTCAAGTCATAAGATGATTTTAGAGTTATTAAAAGACAATTGGTATTTTAATAACAATTTTCCGAAATATAATAAAAATAATTTTACGATAGAAGATATTAATACATTATTTTTAAACAATGGATATAAACATACATCTACTTTCAATTGGTTCTCTATTTTAAACAAGGAAGAAGAAAATTTACTTGAACAATTAAATAATATTATAGGACAAAATAAAATTTATTCTTATAAAACCCATTATTATTCTTTTCAATTTCAAAAGGATAACTAGATAATAAAAAATCTTTTGCTTTAGTCAACTTGATAGATAACAATAACATAATATATTGATATAAAAAATATTAGAACTATCATTCTAATATTTTTTCGATTTTTGAAATAATTCCAATATCTTTCTTCTATTTGATTCATTAGCATCGTAAAAATCATTAAATAGTGTTTATATGCTGATTCTTTTGGAAAAATTAAAAATTTGGATTTTTGTTGCTAATGAAAGGTTATCATTTGTAATCTGTAGATATCGAAACATATTATCACCATGCCATTATAAGAATACCTATTTATCATTTTAATTAACAATATTTTATAAGTTTTTATTATTTAATATCTTCTGTTTTGGGTTTTCTTTACTAGAATTATATGTATCAGTGTTATAAATTTCCTCAACACATTTATCCATAGAAATATTTATAATTTGTACAATTTCTGGATTACCTAGAAGTGCTTCTCGAGCTATTTTATTCATCTGTATAAGATTGAGATATTCAATTTTATTTTGAACTACATACTCATTCACAGAAGAATTAATTTGGAGATTGATTGTATTATTTTCAAATATTCCTTCTATAATTTTATTTCTTAATGATTGAATACTATTAATCTCATTTTCCAACGATTCAATTGATAAGCATATTTTTTTAAGCTGTTTCCTTGATGATTTTATCTCCTTTTTTATTTTAGATCCATGGATTTCCTTAATTTTTTCCTTTGCTAATTCCTGTTTTTTTATATTAATCGTTTTTATAATTTCAAACAATCGAAGCAAATTGTCCAATTGTTCTTTAGAGCCGAATTCTTTTAAAATATATGGCATCACATCAAGTAATCCTAATATTATAAAAGCGATAGAAATATAAATAAAATTTATGGTGATTCCAAACATTACAAAATAAAAAATAAATAAACCAAAGCTTTTATCTCTTTTTTTCTTCTTCTTTTGAATTTGTTTTTCAAGCTTACTTTTTTCCTTTTCTAAACTTTCAATTTCTTTTTCTAGGCTGCTAATATGCTTGCTATTATTGTTTTTTTCTAAATATCCATATTCTTCTAATAACTGATCTTTTTTCAATATTAGTTCACTAAGTTCAAATTTCTTTTCTTCAATCAATTTAAAATATTTATCCATATTAATCCCCTTTTTTGAATAGAGCATATTCTATCAAAAAAGTATTAAAATGTCAAACAAATAGAGTATCTAATAAGATTCCCATTTTAACAAAGAAAAAACTTGCAGAAATGCAAGTTTGTTAATTCACTGGTGCCGAAAGTAGGACTTGAACCCACAACCTACTGATTACAAGTCAGTTGCTCTACCAATTGAGCCATTTCGGCATGGTGGGGGATATAGGACTCGAACCTATGACCCCCTGCTTGTAAGGCAGGTGCTCTAACCAACTGAGCTAATCCCCCAAGAACAAAACCATTGTATCATAATTTTTTTATATCGACAATAGTTTTTATTCATTTTATCTTAATTTAAAATTGCTTTGATTCTTCTTACACCTGCACTAGAAGCTTCTTCTTTTCTAATTTCAAAATGTCCAAGTTCTCCAGTATGAGTAACATGTGGTCCTCCACATAACTCTTTTGAAATTTCATCAATTTGATAGACTGTTACTTGATCACCATATTTATCAATAAACATTGCTTCAGCACCAGTTTCTACCGCTTCTTGTTTTGTCATTTCTTTTCGAACAACTGGAAAATCTTCTCTAATCCATTCGTTTACTAGAGCTTCTGTTCTATCCAATTCTTCTTTGGAAACTTTGGTAGGATGAGAAAAATCAAAACGCATTCTTTCATCTGTAATATTACTACCCATTTGATGAACATGATCACCTAATACAACTTTTAAAGCCGCATTTAATAAATGTGTTGCCGTATGATATTTAGTATTAATATCATTACTACTAGATAGTCCACCTTTAAATTTCTGTTCTGCCCCTACTCTTGATTTTTCTTGATGTTCTTCAAAATGTTTTTTAAATCCATCAATGTCTATTTTTATGCCTTGTTCATGAGCAAGTTCCTCTGTAAATTCAATTGGAAATCCATAAGTATCATATAGATGGAAGGCAGTAAAACCATCAACCATATCATGATCCTTGATAAAACGTTCAAATTCTTTTAATCCTTTTTCAAGAGTTCTTGCAAACTTCTTCTTTTCAAGAGCTAGAACTTCTAAGATATGATCCTGATTTCGTTCTAGTTCTGGATAATATTTCTGATATTCCTCAATAATAATAAGCGCTAATTCACGATCAAAATCAGAATTCATATCTATATCCAATTGTTTTGCATAACGAATCGTACGGCGAATTAAACGACGCAAAATATACCCCTGATCTTTATTGGATGGATAAATCTTGGAATCATCACCAGCTACAATAACAATTGAACGAATGTGATCAGCTATAATTCTCATTTCTTTTGGATATTCATAATAAATCTTTCCAGATAATTCTTCAATCTTACGAATAATTGGTTTCCAAATACTACTTTCGTAATTATCACAGAATCCCTCTAGAATAGCAGTAGTTCTTTCAACTCCCATTCCCGTATCAACATTTTTTTGTTTTAATGGTTCAAATGTTCCATCTTCCAAATGGATGTATTGCATAAATACATTGTTCCAAATTTCTACCCATCTCTCGTCATTTGGATCATGAATCTTTGGCGCTTCACTATTATCTCGCCAATAGAATATTTCTGTATCTGGTCCACAAGGTCCTAGTAGTTCCATATTTGGCCACCAATTATCCTCTACTCCAAGATAACTGATACGATCTTTTGGAATTCCTAAACTCATCCAAATATTAGCAGACTCTTCATCACGTTCTACCATATCATTTCCTTCGAATACCGTAACAGCTAATTTTTCAACTGGGATTTTTAAAACAGATGTTAAAAATTCAAAACTCCATTTTATCGATTCCTCTTTAAAATAATCACCTAAAGACCAATTACCTAACATTTCAAAGAAGGTGTGGTGCGTTGTATCACCTACTTCTTCTAGATCATCCATACGTAAACATTTTTGGAAATCTGTTAAACGTCTACCAAGTGGATGAGGTTCTCCCTGTAAATATGGTTTTAAAGGTTGCATTCCTGCTGTATTAAAAAGTACAGTCGGATCATTTTCAGGAATAATCGGTGCAGATGGGATTTGCACATGTCCCTTACTTACGAAAAAGTCAATATATAAATCCTTAATGTTCATTTTGTTTTACCTCTTTTGCTATATTAATTATTTTTTCTTTTAAATCATCTAATGTTCCATCATTGAAAACGGTATAGTCATAATTTTGATATCCAATTAAACTCGTTTCAACTGCATGTTTTTTCTCATTTTCGTTAAGTATTCCGTCAATTTCTCTTATCAAGTGAACGGAGATTGCTTCTGGATATACCTCTTTAATACTCTCAATTTCAATTGGAAAACGAGAGTCTGATATAATCATAACATCAAAATGATAAGAATAAACTAAAATATCTTCTAAAGTTCTTTTAATAAAAAATCTCTCATCAATTTGAGTACGAATAATATCGGTTCCAATATAATTTAAAACTTCACGTGGTTTATTATCGAGGTCGCCATTCCAGTCGGTCATTGCTTTGGTGTATTCCACTAAATAATGCTTAAATTCTAACTGCTTGACTTTCTTTCCTAGTTTCTCATAATATTCTTTTAAAAAGCCTACACTACTATCTTTCCCACTACGAGCTTGACCTGCCAAAACGTAAATAATAGGGTCTCTTTTTTCTAGTTCAACCACTTAATCAACCTCCTCATTATTGTAGTTTAACAAATGATACTTTTCATCGAAGAAAAAGAATATCGCTTTACATGCACCAATAATTGGTGTTGAAATAACCATTCCAAATATCCCAAAAAAGTAGCCAAATACTAAAAGTCCTAAAATAATGGTTACAGGATGTAGTTTTGTTGTTTTACTCATGATTAAAGGTTGCAAGAAGTTTCCTTCTAAAAACTGAATGATAACGATTGTTACTAAAGCACAGATTCCAATTGTTGGACTTTGTGAAAATCCAACAATAACTGCTGGTGCGCCACCAATATATGGCCCTGCATAGGGAATAACATTAGTGATCCCACAGAATAATCCAAATAATAATGGTGCTCTTAATCCACAAAGCCAAAGGCCGAAAGATGATACTAAAAATATCAAAGTTGAATCTGCCAATGCACCTTGGACAAATTTTCTTAAAGTTCCATTTACTTGATAGATTAGTTCTTTTGCTTCCTTTCGCATCCTGTTTGGAAGTAATGTAATTATCAAATCATTTGCATTATTAAAACTAATCAATAAATAAAATCCAATAATTAATCCAATTAAGAATGTTCCAGCCCAAGAAAAGAATGTTTTAATAAAGTTCACTGTAAGTTCTGGAAGAGAGTCTGTTAAATTCGTACCGAAAGCTTCGATTTTTTTTGATAATTGTGCTTGCATATTCGCCGCATCAAAATTGTCGATATTCTTGAATTTATCAAAAGCAACATCAATCCAATTTTTGACAGTGTCAAATACAGTTGGAATCGTTTTTACAAAATCATTAATCTGATCAGATAATACAGGAATAATTGAACCGATAACAAGCGCTAGAAATCCTAAAAATAGGATGTAGGTAATCGCCGTTCCCAAACTTCTTTTAATTCCTTTTTTCTGTAAATAACGAACAAAAGGATCAAATAGCCAAGCTATAAATAATCCGATGAATAGTGGTGCTAACGTCTTTAACAAAATAATAATAGTCGGTTTGACATTCCATTCTTTCATAATAATTGTTACTACATAAATCGCACCTATAATCAAAAATATATAGGCAATTCGTAAAATTTGATTTGATAGATGTAATAGATCATTCAAAGATCTTACATCAAGTTGTTTGTCTTTTCCTTCTTTACGAAACATAGCAATCACCTCTTTATTATTTATTATATCAAACATCCGTTTTGTTTCCTACTTTTTTTTGAAAAAAGAGGCCATATGCCTACTTTTCTCCTAATATATATGCGATAACAAATCCAATAAAACCAAATAGCAATCCAATAATGGTATTTAACACAGTAATATTGGTATCCCCCAGTCCCATTAAAATGGAAATAATAGAGGCAAGAACAAAACCTAAAATTGCAAAATAAGTTTTAATTTCAAATTTTTTGAGTAAGTATTCAATTATTTTTGCTACTAAAATGATACCGATTAAAACTCCGATTCCAAATGGGAATAATATCAAAATGTTACCTGCAATATTTTCTAAATGTGTAAGACTGCGAATGGTATTGATAATCGGTTCATAATAACCCATCAGCATAAGCATGAATGAGCCACTAATTCCAGGTATTACCATCGTTCCAGCAGCGATTACTCCAGCGACAAATAACATTATATACTTCATTAAATCCATATTTTCAAAAGAAACAACATTACTTCCTGATTTCAAAAAGGCAAATGAAGCTACTGCGACAAACATAATTAAGAAAATGATCAAATTACTTGTTTTTTGATATTCTCCTTTTACTTTTTTCATTAACATTGGTATTCCACCAAGGATAAGTCCGATAAAGAAGAATACAGTCGGAACAGGAAAATGATCTAGTGAGTATCCTATTACATTTGATAGTAATAATAATGACAATATAATTCCCAATCCAACTGGAACTAAAAATTTTATATTCTCTTTAAAGTTTGATAAAAAATGGCTAATTGCTTCAATTAATTTTTCATAAATTCCAAGTGTGATTGCTAAAGTGCCACCACTTACACCTGGAATAATATTGGCAATTCCAATAATAAAGCCTTTTGCAACTAATATTAATTTTTCTTTCATATAATGACTCCTTTTTGTTTTTTTCATTATAGCATAAATTATTTTTTTAGAATAGAAAAAGATATCCTATTTACAACTCATACACAGTGTTTAAAACATAAATTATACATCTTCCTAATCATACTGCTTAAAATTATTTTACTAAAACATCACTAATTAAATCAAACAAATCCCAAACTATATCAACCACAAAATATACTTTGTCTAAAATATAATTGGTCTTAATATTTTCGGTCTCTATTTTTAAAATCTTGCCATCTTTACATTCAATTATTTCGACATCTGTATAACGTTTGTACATTGCAACTAAATGACTTTCATCAAAGTCCTCCTCAATATACAAATAAACTTTAGTCGTTGTTAAATTAATACTGTCTTTCATAAATAGTTTCTTATATGAATTAATCGTTTTAATGTCTGCAATTAAAAAATCGTGAGACTTATTTCCAAATCGTTTTATTAATCTTTTTAATGTTACACGTTCTGATTTACCCTTTTTTGATTTACGATTTCTCCCTTTAAAAAGTCCAATACCATCGTTCTCTAAAAGGTTGCAACTCGTAATGTTCTCATTTTTTTTAAGACTTTCTATCATATTAGAATTCAAATTAATACCAAGAATGCTACCACGCATAGCCTTGATTTGTTTTTCCATTTCTCTTGTAATCGTTGTCATGATATCACTCTCCTATCAATTTTTTAAAGATATAGTTTGCAGCTAAAATTCCAGCAACACTTGGAACAAAAACGGCTGATGGAAGTGACTCAGTTACCCTCTTCATCGGTGATTCGGTACTACAAACTACCATTAATTTACGTTTTGGAAACTCTAATTTTACCATTTTTCTTAATTCTCTAGCAATTGGATCATAGGCGGTTTTTTGTAGCTCCATAACCTCTAATTTACTTGGATCTTTTTTTAAAGCAGTTCCAGTTACAGTAATACTTAATTTATTGTTTTTTAAAGAATATCTTATTAGTTCTTTTTTGACTTCCAATGTATCACAAGCATCGATAATAGCATCGGTGGAAGGATTAATATAATCTTCAACATTATCCTTTGTCAATCGTACCTCATGAATGATTACTTCTGCTTCTGGATTAATATCTAAGATACGTTCTTTCCAAGATGTTGCTTTAGACTTTCCAATTGTAGAGGTTACAGCAATGACTTGACGATTACTATTGGTAATGTCGATAATATCAAAATCTATCAAAGTAAGTTTTCCAATTCCAGAGCGAGCAAGGGATTCTACCACATATCCTCCTACTCCACCAAGTCCTACTACTAAGACGTGAGATTGTTTTAACTTATCCCTTTTTTCTTTTCCAATTAATAATTCAAGCCTCATAAAACGATCCATATTCTACTCCTTTTGTTCATCATTATTTTTTTTATTATAACATATTTCGATGTTTTTTTATTTTTTTCGAGTGGAATAGTTCCCTTTTTTTGCAGTTATGATATAATATTTAAGAAATGCCGGTTTAGTTTAGTGGTAAAACAAGTCACTCGTAATGATTAGCCGTAAGTTCGATTCTTACACCCGGCACCAGATTGTTTGTTACTCTAACTTTTAGAGTATTGCAATAGACTACTAACTAGAAATGGTTAGTTTTTTTGTTATGAAAAAGAAAGGTTGGGCGATGATATGTTAACAATGGAAACTAAAGAATTACAATTTAGTGAAGAACTAAAGAAAAAAATTGATATGGAAAGGGAGAACCCTTTTGATACCCCCTTTCCCAATAATTTTTGCGATTAATCGTTATGCAAAAATTATATTAAGATAAAGTAACATTGTTACTTTATCAAAAGTCTATCGCCACTTTCATTTTTGCTAAAGCAAAAACAAAACGTGCCACGGTTAAAACAAAAACAACCTATTGCTATTGCAAAAAGGTTGTTTTTGTTTTTCGTTAATTTACTAATGTAAATAGGGTGTATCCATTATATTCTAAAATGACAGAATCAGCTGTATTTTCAAATATTGTTGCATTTAAAAAATCTTTCCGATTGGCTTGATTGTTTTTCTGGGGTAATTCGGTTGAGTTAACTATATTAGCAATCTTACCGATTTCTATTAAGCTATTTGTATCTAAATCTATTACATTTTGTGATTTAGTGTAAAGTTTCCCATTAACCATTATCATAGCTTCTTCTTCTTTAGTATTTTTTGTGCATCCTACAACAGATATTAAGCAAGTAAAAAGTAATACATAAATTAAAATTTTTTTCATATAATCATCCTCTAATATTTTTATTTTATCATAAATAAACAAAAAAGACTATTCTCAATATTAAAAATATACTGTATACTATATGTATCAAGCAGTATTTATGTGCCTATGGCAAAATAATACTGCTTTTTTAGTTTTAGATTTTAAAATGAAAGGTATAAATAGGAAGGATGGAAATATGAGGAAACTTTTAATTTATTCTATATTAATTTTTGGATGTTTAATGATTGGATTTCCCAGTGCAAAGGCTGCTTGTTCATATCAATTAAATTGGAATTTAGTAGGCAGTGATAAAAAAATTCATTATATAGACAATAGTAAGTACAAAATGATTGAATCAGCTCAATATCAATGGACTAAATATGGAAAAGTCAAAATAGAGAAAGATACTTGGCTTACACAAAACGATTTAACAGTGAGTGATTACTATGAAGTTAGTGGTACTTTAGGATATACAAGTTATTCTGGTGTTATGCAATTTAATACATATCATTTTGATAGTATGACATATTATGAAAGATTTAAAACTGTAATGCATGAACTGGGACATGCATTAGGTTTAGATCATTTTGGACCATCTCCTTATGTAATTCCACCAGTAATGTCTCAGGGAAAATTTGAAGCAAAAAATATTACGGATCCAGATAAAAATGTTTATCTTTGTATATGGGGTTAAGGAGGAAATAAATGAAAAAGATTATTAGTTTATTATTAGTGAGTGTTATAGCTTTAGGAACCATAGTTAACAATAATATTAATAATTCAACCAAAAAAAAAGTTAATTATGTTCACCTCGATTTGGCAGTTAATCCAAAAAATATGAAAGCATATGTAGGATTAGTAGACTATGTTTTTGTAGGCACTATAACTGAATATATTGGAAATTTTGATTCTAATTCTAACTATATGCCATTTAGTAAATATAAAATTGAAGTTTTGCAAAATTTAAAAGGAAATTTAACATTAAATAATACTGTTGAGGTAAAAAAATATGGAGGGTATGACTCGAGTGGCAATTTAGTATTAATTGATGGAGATACGATAGTTGATTTTTTACCAGAAGTAGGAAAACAATATATTTTTATGGCATATGGTCAAGAAGACGGAGGATTACTATTAGCAGAATTGAATGGAAATGTTGAGTATAATAATTCACAATCAATTTCAAAAAAGTCAACTGATTCCAATGACTTAATAAGCAAGTATGAAGACTACATTTCTGAGGAAATAAAATATGAACGAACACGATACAAATCTAATTACAGCAAAAATTAGAAAAAAGAAAAATTTAAAATTGTTAGATACTATTCAAAAATAGTGTCTAATTTTTTATTAAAATGTGTTATAATCAATTTAGTTAGTAATTATTACTTGCTATTAAGTTTGTCCATAAAAGTTGTTCTACTTCTTCCATAAGGGCACCAGATTGATTGTTACTCTAACTTTTAGAGGATTGCAATAGACTACTAACTAGAAATGGTTAGTTTTTTGTTAGAGATTTTCTTCAATAAAATATTTATTGACAAGTGATTATAAAAACAATATAATAAACGCTAATTTTGATTGTGGTGGTGACTATATGAAATTAAACTTAACAGATTATTTGTATCATGGAATAAATTATGTAGATGATGTAAATGGAACAATTGATAGTATTATTAGCAGTGGTTATATTTTGACGAGAAACTCTCTAAAATCATACCTAGATGAGGTGGAATATAAAAGGTTTCTTGAGGATCATGGTGCTAATTGGAACGGCATAGATGCAGTATCGATAAGTTGCCACCCAGATGATAAAGAAACCATAGATCAATATCAATTATTATCGGCTCATGACGTGGACTTTGACAATGCTTACAAAGAATATGTAAGAGCTTCTTCTAAAGCATTGTTGCTAGATAAAAGATTATTAGAACATTACAAATTAAAACAAAACAGTATAAAAATGAATTATGAAATGCAAGTTATAGGAGATATTCCTGTTGAATACATAAAAGCAATAGCATGTATCACCTCACATAGGAACTACTCTAAACAACAATTAAATAATTTCAGCAAAGTATTATGTGAGCTAAATAGAAATGTTAAAGGCAGACAATTTGTTAGACACTATATGGAAGGCTGTGCGATTAGAGAAGATTTTTATCAATACTCCATAGATGAAATTATAGATAAAAAAATAGAACCGTTATATAGAGTCCAAAAAGTATTAGAAAAACATGGATTAAACATACCTATAATTGATATTGATTATGGTTACGAATTACCTCCATTTGAGCAGCAAAAAAAGAGAATAAAAAGAATTGCAAAAAACTATTATGAATACTGTGAATCAAAGGGATATAGTTTGAGATAAAAAACATTTTATTTTATCTAATTAGTGTAGTTTTAATGACTATAAACAGTTATTTTTAAACAGTAATAAGATTATAAATAAAAGTTTCTATTCTTACGAAATTTACCATATAATAAATTCAATTAATAATTATTACTTACAATTAATCCTGCTTTTAAAAAGCGTCTTATTTCTTCAATAAAGATATCACATTTATTATTACTTGAAGATTTTACTGAGCGTAATAAATATTAACTAGAAGTATCATCTAGTTTTTTTTATTATTTTAAACTGCAGTTATAAATTTTGGTAGAAGTTCAAAGAAAATGATTTTGATATGGCACTTTAAAAAATATGATATAATGAATGAAATAGATAGTATGGTAGGAGGAATTCGATGGCAAGTAAAAGAGAGTTTGTAGAATATATTTGTTCCCAATTATCTGATTTAGGAGAAATAACATATCGACCTATGATGGGAGAATATTTAGTTTATGTTAATGGAAAATACTGTGTTGGAATTTGTGATAATCAAATGTTTTTAAAACCAGTTAAGGAAGTAAAAGAATTGCTTAAAGAAATTATTGAACAACCCATGTACGCTGGTGCTAAACCAAGTTTTTTAATAACCGACATAGATGATAGAGAATACTTATCTAAGATAGTAAAAGCAACGTATGAAAGATTACCGGAACCCAAAAAGAGAAAATAACAAATTAGAATTTTATTAATATATAATATAACTAGTGATTTGGAGGGATTAAAAGGGAATTTTCACAAACTGATTTAATAGAAGCGAAACAACAAATTGAATCAACTTTACATAAATTAAGAGAAACTGTAAAAACATTTGAATCAAAAGAAAATAAAGATAGATATAAATCACAAATAACTTTAGCAAAAAACAGAATAAAAGCGTTTGTAATTGCAAATTATTTAATTAATAAAGAAATTAGTGATTAGATAATAACTGTGACATTTAGATTATAATATAAAAATACTAGAAGCTTAACTTTCTAGTATTTTTATTTCTATCATCACAGTTTTACCAAAGTAAAAGATCCTTTAGAATATTATTTTAAATTTTTAATTCTAAAGATCATTTTCTTTTTATATAAACTTTATCTATTAGTCTATGTTTGTAGTATTCAACGTTTCTCTTTTCTAAGCCTTCACAAGCTTCTAGAAAATACTTTCCAGTATAAGGAGATAATTCTCCACAACTAATTTCAAAAAGTCGATGACCATTAAAAGTTAATCCTGAATGATAATAAGAACTCTCAACTTCAAACATTCGACTGATTGAAGTTGTATCCATGTAATCATTTAAAACTTGTTTCCCTAATTGAAATATTTGTAACAATTCATCCTGTGAACTATCAATCAAAGCTTTGCCTTTCACATCATTTGAACTTACAAATCCAAAGGATGTCAAATTGAGTAAAATAAACTCGGGATTCAATCCTTCAATGATTAATTTACTTTCATTCTTAATGGGTACTACATTCATCACCCATTTATTGTATTTCATAATTTCCAATAGTAATTTATCAACTTGTTTAAGATACTCTAGTTTTCGTTCTTCAAATAATTGTAAATATTCCTTTAAAGAGATTATATTATTTCTATCTGTATCTCCACTATAGAAATACTCAATTTCGTTTAAATTGCTTGCTAAAAAATCCCTAAAAATTGCTATCATGTTTTTTCCCACGCAATCACTCCTTTTTTATGTTATGTACTACATTATACATGAAGTAATGTCAATATCACTTCGATTATGTTTTCATATAAATTATTTTATTTAAGTTGTGCTATAATAGTTGAGAAACATTTTAGATTTTTTAAATAAGATATATTGGGAGAATGAGTATGAATAAAAAGATTGTTGTTCTTGGTGGAGGAACAGGTATGTCCACCTTACTTAGAGGTTTAAAAAACTTCCCCGTCGATATTACAGCCGTTGTTTCTGTTAGTGATGACGGAAAAAGTACCGGTCGTTTACGTGAGGAATTTAATACCCCAGCAGTTGGAGATATTAGGAGAGTTATTGTAGCATTATCAGAAACAGAACCACTTTTTCAAGATCTAATGAATTATCGTTTTGAAACAAATAGCGACTTAAATGGGCATACATTAGGAAACTTACTACTGACAGGACTAATTGATGTTGCCGGAAATATGTCTGTTGGAATAAAATCTTTAAGTAAAGTATTAAATTTAAAAGGAAAAGTGCTACCACTTACAGAGGATAATGTTATTTTAATGGCTAAAATGGATGATAATTCTATCATTGAAGGAGAACATAATATTACGGGAGCAAAGAAAAATATCAAAGAAGTATTTTATAAAAAAGACCCAAAAGTATTAAATGAAGTATTAGATGAGATCAAATCTGCTGATTTAATTGTTCTCAGTATGGGAAGTCTTTATACTAGCATCATTCCTCATTTGATTAGTGAAGATATGAAAAAAGCAATCGATATAAGTAGTGCTGAAGTGATGTATATTTCTAACATTATGACCCAACCGGGTGAAACAGATGACTACACTGTGAGTGACCATGTGAAAACATTAAATAGCTATCTCGGTGAAAAAAAGATCAATGTAGTTCTAGCTAATAACGGTATTATATCAGATGAGATAAAAGAAAAATATTTAGCGATGGAACAAAAAGATCCAGTTCCTTTTGATAAAGAAGAGTTAGATAGTATGACCCTGAAAGTTATCTCGGAAGACTTTGTCACTGTTGAAGATGGTATCTTACGTCACAATGTAACCAAACTAGGACTTCAAATCTTTTCCTATATAATATCATAAACTGTTTAAAAAACAGTTTTTTTATGCTATTATTTTGATATAGGAGGGTCGTATGATTACAAATCCAAATTTTAAACAAACATTAAGTGAAATAAAAGAAGCTTCCCTTACACTAAAATTTTCTGGAAGACCTTTATCTATTCAAGAATTTAGTGAACTACTGTTAGTTCATTTATCACAAAAAAGAAATATTTTAGATTGCATCAGCGGAACGTGGGAAACAACTGCTTTTTTGCCAATTGACTATCAGTTATATATAAAAGAAATTTTAGAAGAAAATGAGAGTTGGAAAGCAAAATTTAGCAATCTTATTGATATGAATTATTATTATCGAAATCAAGAAGATTTTAGTAATAATTTATCTTATATAATACAATTATTTTTAAAAAGAGAAAATGTATCATTTGATGATAAATATCAAGAATGGGTAATTCCTTTTCATCAAAAAGAAATTGATTCCGTAATGAAGAAATACCCAGAGACAATTCATTCCAATATGGATCATCTTTCTAATTTGCTTCAATCTAATTCACGAGATAAAAAGATATTGGAAGAATTTGAGCAAACTCAAAAAGCAATTAACGAAAAGTATTATTCTTATACAAAAAGAATAAAAAAATAAAGAGATGACCGCAATCATCTTTTTATTGTATAAATCTCTTTAATAATTTAGAATGTTCAAGTGCATATTCCATTAAACGAATAAGCAATCGATACAAAAATATATTTATAAAAAATATAAATCCAGCAAATAATTCCATCTTTAAATTAAATCCACCAATTGAATAAAAATCTTGCATAAATAAAAATTGAGCTAAAAAGAAAACAATCATTCCATAGAAAAGCACTCGTCTTCTTAAGTTAAATGGTAAGCAAAGACGGAACAAAAGCATAAATGCAATTGATGCTGTTAAAAATACTGCTAAAGTAGAAATAGTAGTCTCTGCAAATATCTCAAAATGAGATAATAAACTTAGTATAATAATGTTAAAGAACACTAAGAAAGCTGTTGGAAATGATCGATGTAGAATATTTCTTAAAAATACTCCTTTTACCCTCTCACGATTTGGTTCCATAGCTAAAATAAAAGATGGGATACCAATCGTTGCCGTACTAATTAACGTTAACTGGATTGGTTGAAATGGATAAGGTAATCGAATAAACAAGAAAAATATTGCTAGTAATGTCGCATACATTGTCTTGGTTAAAAACAAAGTAGATGAACGCTCGATATTATTGATCGATCTTCTTCCCTCTGCTACTACCTCCGGAAGAGCATCAAAATTATTCTCTAATAATACTAATTCTGATACATTACGAGCAGCATCACTTCCTGCTGACATTGCAATACTACAATTGGCCTCTTTCAGCGCTAGAACATCATTTACTCCATCACCCGTCATCGCTACTGTGTGTCCATGTTTTTTTAACGCTACAATAATTTCTTTTTTCTGTAACGGCGTTACTCTTCCAAAGATCATATAGTTTAAAGCTGCTTCTTCTAATTCTTTTTTTGTTTTAATTGTTGACATATCGATGGCCATCTCCGCATTTTCGAGCTTAAGTTGTTTAGCGATATTAGAGACTGTACTGACATGATCTCCAGAAATAATCTTGATGTCGACACCTTGTCTTCTAAAATAACTTAATGTCCCTTTTGCTTGTGGTCTAATTTTATCCTTTAATAAAACTAATGCAATAATTTCGAGATTGTTCGGAATTACTTTTTTTTCTAAATGTTCTTCTGTCTTAAATAACGCAATAATTCTATGCTCTTTACTGAAAATTGTAATTTGTTCTTTTAGATGATCCGTTAGGGTTCCCAAAAAATCTGGTGCACCTAATAAAAAACTACCCTCTTCAAATTCGATTGCGGAATATTTCTTTTCCGAAGAAAACGGGAACACTTTAACTACTCGATAATCTAATTGCTGTCCATAACTATTCAAGATTGCCTTTATAGTCGCATTTTCATCGATGCTTGCTTTCGCATAAGTACCTAATATATCTTGGATTTCTGATAAGTCATAATTAGATGTTGGAACGATATCAGATACCTCCATTTCTCCTTCTGTTAAAGTACCTGTTTTATCCAGACAAATGGTGTCAACACGCGCTAACGTTTCAATACAGTAGAGATCTTGTACCAAGACATGATGTTTGGCTAACCGAATGATACTGACAGCTAAAACAATACTAGTAAGTAATACTAAACCCTCTGGTATCATTACAATTAGAGCTGCTACCGTATGAACAATAGAACTAGCTAAAGTAGCATCTTCTAATGACATTTGTCCAAAGAAGAAAAGAATACCAAGAGGAACAATAATAATAGAAATTGCTTTTACAATTTTATTTAATGTCGTCATGATTTGTGATTCTGATTCTTTGATACTTTTCGCATCTGCTGATATTTTTGCAGCATAATTATCAGTACCAACATGAACTACTTGTGCTTTACAAGTTCCGCTTACAACAAAACTTCCAGATAATAAAGAATCTCCTACTTTCTTACAAATGGAATCACTTTCTCCCGTAAGTAAAGATTCATTTACTTCAATTTCACCAGCAACTACAATTGAATCAGTAATAATTTGATTCCCTGTCTTTAAAATTAATAAATCATCTAAAACAATTTCCTCTAAATCGATATTTTGTTCTACTTTATCCCTTAAAACTCTAATTTTTTGTGACGCGATAATCGATAATTTATCAATTACCTTTTTGGAACGTATTTCTTGAACAATGCTAATGACACTATTAGAAATCACAACACCCATGAAAAGTAAATTTTTATAAGAACGGACAAATAAGACTAGGATTGCTAGAAAAATATTTAAACAGTTAAATGGAGTAAATGTATTATCACGAATGATTTGCTTTACCGATTTTGTCTGGATTGTAGTATCGTAATTACATTTTCCTTCACTGATTCTTTTTTCTACTTCTTCTATAGTTAAACCAGTTACAATATCCGTTTTTCTTTCTAGCATAATTTCACTTCCATTCTTTAGAGAGTATATCACGACTAATTCTTAGGAGCAAGTAAAATAGATAATTATTACAATTCTGAAAGAAAAAAAATAGAACCTTATATTCTATTTTGTATATTCTTTATAATAGTTATTCATAAAAGTATTATACGCATTTTCTTCTAAATTCATTGAGAAAGGTTTTAAGATATAATTTGGATAATAAAAGCTTAAAATCTCCTTGGCAATATATTTTAATAAAGCTGGATTTCTCACTAATAACGGTCCTATTAAATAAGTTCCATAAAAGTTTCCAACATGAATGCCTTCGCTTTTACTTTTTGGATAGGAACCCGTTCCTTTAATGACTTCAAATAGATGTTCTTTATTCAAATCTTTTACCACACTATTTTGATTTTGAAATCCTAAAATATATTCTGGAATTAAATTTGTTTTAAATAATGCTTCATCGACAATTCGGAAAGGTTCCTCTTTCGCATGAAATTTAAATAATTTGAGTGCGTTCCATTTTTTTCCGGATTGATCAATAATGGAAGAGCCAAATAGTTCTAAGGCATTTCCAGTAGCTAAGAAAAAGGTTCCGTTTTTATATGCTTTCTCAATATCCTTTTTATACTTATTTAAATGCTTTAGAGCTATTTTTTGATTTTGCTCGGTCCCGGCACCTACAAAAACAATATTGACATCATCAAATGTGAGTTGATCAGTAATCGTTAAAAAACGAATCTCTGTTTCTATTCCTTGATCTTCAAAAACTTTCTTCAAAGCTTTTACATTTCCACTTTCTCCGTAAAGATTTAATAAGTCATAATAAAGATGCACAATCGTTATTTTCAAGCTGATTCCTCCTCTTTCATAACTTCTTTAAATGGTTCTACATAATCAAAGTTTAAAATTGCATAGATGTTTCCTTCTGTTTTATGTTTAATATAGGTCGCACTTTCTTTCAGATTGTCAAAGACAGCAATTTTATCTTCTTTTATTCCCGCATATTTTAATCTTGTAGCAATATCATATCGATGCATTCCAACACAGACAAATTGATTTACTTCTTGATTTTTTAATATTTCGAAATCAATATCATACAGCCAAGATAGATCATCAAAATTGTATCTTCTACTTATCTCTTTCCAACCGATTACCACCACTTTTGGTTCTTTAAAACGATTTACATAAAGAATGGATTGATTGAAAGTAGAACTATTCTCATTCTTATTATTAAGGATATGAATGATTCGAGTCTTATATTCAAAAGCATCGAAATTCTTTTGATTACTACCTAATTTAGAAAGTGTTTCCGTCACTTTTATTTGGTTTAATCCAAGTAGTGATGCGGTTGCAAAAGCAGATAAAGTATTATATACGCAATATAAGACATCATATGGAATTTTTACTTTATAACTATCATTAATTGTCATCTCATGTTTTTCATAATTTAAATTTGTTACTCTGTATTCTTCATTCGGTTTATGAAACGAGCATCTCTCACAGTAATAATCTCCTAAATTTTCGAAATGATAATAGTGATATTTTAATTTAGAACCACACTCTGGACAATAATTGATATTTAAATTTTGAAACTGATTTTCCGTATAAGAATAAACATTCTTTTCAATTCCGTAATAAGTCACTGAGTTGCTTTTACCGATTGTGAATTTTCTCAAATATGGATCGTCACCATTTAAAATCAAATGCATATCAGGAGTGATGGCTTTTTCAATTTCGTTAAATACTAAATCGAAGTGTCCCTGTCTCGGTGGTTGATCTCGGGTAATATTGGAAATCACTACATATCCGGGTTTAATATAAGGAAAGACAAATTTTGTATAACGTTCATCTATTTCATAGATTAAAATATCGCCTTTAACTTGCCCTCCTAAAGTTGAATGTTCTAATAATAAAGTAATAATACCAGGTGTTAAATTGGCACCTCCTTTATTATGTACAACTTGATATCCTTGTTCCTTAAATAATTTTGCAATCGTTGAGGAAGTACTACCTTTTCCACTACTTCCAGTTACAGCAATGACTATTTTTGGAAGCTTGAATTTTGTGAGTAACCTTCTATCAATTTTTAAAGCAATTACCCCAGGAAGAGAACTTCCTCTCTTTAAGACTTTCCCGGCAAATAAGATTAGTTTCCCTAGTATTATTGCGACTACTTTTTTCATACTACCACATTCCTTTATAATTCATTATAGCATATTTTCTTTTTGTATATAAAAAATATTCTAGTTTTGTCGAAAAGGACGTACGGCATATCGGTATGTGTTATAGTATCATCGGAGGGGTTGTATGAAGACAGAAATTATTTACAGTAAAAATACTCTTTTTATTACAGTTGAAGGGATGCTTTTAAAGAAGCAAATTTTAACTTTGAAACGAAAAATATATTATATTATAAATGAATATAGTGTTGAAGATATCGTTATTGATTTAAAGCAAATAACGAATATTGATAAAGAAGCATTTTATGAGTTTTTGGATGAATATGATATTAAATATGGAGGAAATCTAGAAGTTGTAGAAAAATAGATACCATTTAATTATTTTATGGTATAATTTTTATATGCGAAGGTGGTGGAATGGTAGACACGCAAGCTTGAGGTGCTTGTGGACATTCGTCTGTGTGGGTTCAAGTCCCATCTTTCGCACCAATTAACAAATAAACCGTTGAGAACAACGGTTTTTATTTATCATTTTTTATTAAAACAATATTTTAATAAAATTTTGTGTAAAAAATTATATAAGCTGATAATTTTTTCTTTATTTTTTTGTTCTAACATACCCTCTAATTTTGAAATAGCAACATAACACTGCTTCAAGAACTCATACAGTTCCTTTTCTTTTACTATTAATAATTCAACATCAATATTTTTTTCAAATTGATGAAGTTATACTATAATTATTTTTAATCAAAAAGGCAAGAAAAAAGTAGAATTTATACTACTAATAATCTTTCTTATAGAAATCTAATAAAAACAAGCAATATGGAAAAATAGTAATTAAAAATTCATATACTAATTTGGAAGTATAAGTTGATTTTAAAATATATTTAAAAAAGTTATGAAATTATAATAATTTCATAACTTTTTTAGTGACTCTTCTAATATTTTTTACTATTTTATTTTTTATTTTAAATATTGTTTTTGCTTTTCAGCTACAATTTCACTTTTATAATCAAGTGATTCAATCATAGTTATATCATCAATATCAAACAAATTAAATAATTCTCCACTATGACAATGTACTGAGACATAACCATCTATTCTTTTACCGTATTTTTCAATTTCTGTTATATCTTTTGAAAAACTTCCTTCACTCATAGTAAGGCTTGATTCAAAATACTCTTGATTATTAAAACCAAGTGATTCTCTTCTTCGTTCTTTTGGAATCGATGTAACAACATTAGTGTGTAACATATCTTTTGATTTTGTAAAAATAGAATTATATAGATACTTAGCAGAAGATCCAAAAGAATTAAATTCAACTACATCCACTATTCCATTATGATATTGAAACAAATCAACTACATAATTTTTTGGAAATGTATCTGGTAATTGTTGAACAAGACTCTTTGCGAAATTATATACGCTAGATTCAATTCTGTGATAATTTAATTTTGTAATTCTTGAGATATTCATAACTTCTCCATTTTTTACAACAACACGATATTCTTTTTTACCCATACTATCTTCATCAATGGCAACAATCTCGCTTATAAGAAAGTCTTCTTCCATATGGTACTCCAAGGCCTTTCTAAAATAACTATCTTCATTAATCAAATCATATATTGGAACAAATCCATTAAAGTCTTTTTTCTTAGTCTTAATAAAGACACTACCTTCATTTATATGTCTGCACAGATATTCCACCATCGGCAAAGATTTTATTTGATTTCCTTTTAGTGAAATGAAAAAACGATGAGGCGTATAATACTCATACCATGTTTGTATTTTATTACGATCCTCGATTTTTGTTGTAGTGCTACCACCTATTCTTTCAATTGCCATAGTCATTTGTTCGACTTGTTTAACACTGCCAATAGGTTGAATTTGCTTTTCTTCAATTGAAATTGACTTTCCCTTATCATCATAAAATTGATTGGTATTAGAATTAAAATATAAATATTTATTTTCTTCAATGGCACGCAGACTATCTTGCAACAGCATAGGAAACTGCTGCTTTTTTCCTTCTTTCAATTGTTCGACTGTATAGCTAAAACAATAATACATAATCTTCCTCCTCGTAATCTTTTTATTTTCCACAATTGTCTTTTTATTATAATCATTCTTTACACGCTTAACAAGTATATAGTATAACTATTTCTTATAAAAAAGGAAGAAAAGAAGCAGAATCTCTTCTACTTATCTCTTAAAGTCGCATTTAATTTAGTCGTAACCGTCTCAATCATTCGATTAAAAATAGCTGTTACTTCTTCATCAGTCAATGTTTTATTTGGATCTTGGAATGTCAAAGAGAATGCTAAAGATTTCTCATTTTCACCAACGTTTTCTCCTACATAAACATCAAACACAGTAAGTTCTGTTAAAAGTCTACTACCGACTTTTTTAAGAATATCTGAGATTTCTTTTGATGTTGTTTCTTTTGACACAATAAACGCTAAATCCTTATGAATACTTGGATATTTAGACATTTCCTTATATTTAATTTGACGTACCTTTTTCTTTAATAACTTTTCCAAACTAAATTCAAAGACATAAGTTTCTTTCTTACTTATACTTGGATGAACTTGACCGAAATATCCAATGATTTCACGATCTATCATAATAGATGCAGTTCTTCCTGGATGCATTTCTTTTGGAAATCCTTCTGTCACGAATTCATAACGATTGGTTAGTCCTAAATAATCGAGGAGATTTTCCATTACCCCCTTTAATAGATAGAAATCTACAGTCTTAGTATCATTTTTCCAACTGGTACTTAAATAGGTTCCTGTAAGTACTCCCGCCACCATTGGTTCTTCCTTATAATCATCACTTTCTAATGAATAAACAGAACCACATTCAAATAGTTTAATATCTTCGATATTACGTGAACGATTGTATTCTACTGTTTGTAAAAGAGATGGAATTAATGATGTTCTCATCACTTTGTGATCTTCTGTAAGTGGATTTGCTAAAATTACTGGATTTTTTTTACTTGGTTGGAATAATTCAATTTCTTGTTCGCTTACTAATGAGTAAGTAATAACTTCTTGAATTCCTAAACTTTGTAGTCTTGTCATAATTGATCGAACAACTTCACCTTTTACTGATCTCTTTCCGGATTTCATAGATAATGTTGGAAGTTTACCAACCACATGATTATAGCCATAAATTTTTCCAATTTCAGCTATAAGATCTTCTTTAATATTTACATCAAGTCTTCTTGTTGGTACAAGTACAGTTAAAGAGTTTTCACCTTCATAAGTAAATCCTAAACGATCTAACACGTGTTTTACTTCCTCTTCGGTTAGTGACATTCCTAATACTTGATTAATTTTTTCCATGGTTAATTCAATTTTTTTATCTTCTTTGGAACTGATATCATGAGTTAATGTTCCATTAACAGTTTCTCCACCAGCATATTTTTCTAGTAGATGGCAGGCACGATCTAAAGCCATTTTCGTACGATTAGGATCAATTCCTTTTTCATAACGATTACTCGCTTCACTACGAACAACTTTTTTTGATGTCAATCGAACTCGAATAGAATCAAAAATAGCTGATTCAATAAAAATATTTTTAGTGTTTTCGGTTACCTCTGTTTCGTATCCACCCATGACACCAGCAAGAGCAACAGCCCCTTTATCATTTGCGATTACAATATCACTTTCTGTTAGAGTTCTTTCTATTTTATCGAGGGTTACTAATTTTTCTCCCTCGCAAGCATCTCTAACGATAATTTTACGTCCTAATTTATCAGCATCAAAGAAATGAAGTGGTTGACCTAATTCGAGCATTACATAATTACTGATATCAACAACATTATTAATTGGACGAATACCTGATGCGATTAATCTACTTTTCAACCATTCTGGACTTTCTGTAATAGTTACATTTTTTACAATGCGTCCTAAGTAGATATTGCAATCACTTGATTTAACTTCAAGTTGATAATTATCCATTGTTTCATTAATTGGATGAATCGTAGTATCTGGTAAGATTACCCTACGATTATAGATTGCCCCTGCCTCATAAGCCATTCCAAGAACACTTAATAAATCTCCACGATCCGCAGTTAAATCAAAATCAATTACTTCGTCATCAAGTCCTAAATATGTTAATACATCTTCTCCAATAGGTGCATATTCTGGTAGAACATGGATCCCGTTCTTATCTTCTTCCTTTAGATACTTTGTAGAAATTCCTAATTCTTCTAAGGAACAAATCATTCCTTCAGAATCCATACCAGCTAAAGAGGCTTGTTTGATTGTAATGCCTCCTGGAAGCGTAGCCCCAACCGTTGCGACAATTACTTTTTGATCGGCTGCAACATTAGGAGCACCACAGATAATCTGTTTAATTTCATTTCCTAAATTAACTTTACAAATGTGTAAATGATCAGATTCAGGATGACTAGTACATTCCTCTACATATCCTATTTTTAACCCTGTTGCCTCGCAGATTTTATCAATACTGTCAAATTCATTTCCAGTGAAAACCATTCGATTGGCTAAATCTGAAAATTGAATTCCAGTTAGATCCAATGAGTCCGATAAAAAATGTTTACTTAGTTTCACTATTTATCACTCCCTTCAATTCGATTAAACTCTTTTAAGAATCGTAAATCATTTGTGTAAAAATTACGAATATCGTTAATTCCATACTTTAACATCGCTACTCGCTCTGGTCCTATACCAAAAGCAAACCCAGTATATTTTTCTGGATCATATCCACAGTTTCGTAGCACATTTGGATGAACCATACCTGAACCTAAAATCTCGATCCAACCAGTTCCTTTACATAGAGAGCATCCTACTCCACCACATTTAAAACAACTAACATCAGCTTCTAAACTTGGCTCTGTAAATGGGAAGTAACTTGGTCTTAGACGAATCTCTCTCTCTTCTCCAAATAAGTGCTTACAAAATGCATCTAGTGTTCCTTTTAAATCAGATAAAGAAATATTTTCTCCTACTACTAGACCTTCAATTTGTGTAAATTGATGAGAATGCGTAGCATCATCATCACGTCTCCAAACTTTACCTGGACAAATAACGCGAATAGGAGTTTTTTCTGTATTCGCATCCATCGTTCTTGCTTGAACTGGTGATGTTTGTGTGCGAAGCAGTCTCTCTTCATTGATATAGAAACTATCTTGAGCATCTCGAGCAGGATGTCCCTTTGGTAAGTTTAATTTTTCAAAATTATATAGATCCTGTTCGATTTCAGGTCCCTCTACTACATCATATCCCATGGAGATAAAGAATTCTTCAATCTCCTCTACTACCATAGAAATGGGATGCTTACCTCCCACTGTTAGAGTTGTTCCCGGTAACGTAATATCGATTTTTTCTTCAATTAGTTTCTTTTCTAATTCAGCAGTTTCTAATAATTCTCTCTTTACTTCAATCGCTGTTGTTACCTCTTCTTTTAATTCGTTTAAAGCTTTTCCATATTCCTTTTTTTCTTCTACAGATAAATCCTTCATCTTCATTGATAATTCAGAAATTGGTCCTTTTTTTCCTAAATAGGTTACTCTTAAATCATTTAAATCCTTCACTGTTTTACAGTTATTTAATGATTCTAAAATTTGTTCTTTTAATTCTTTCATATAAATCCTCCTTATAATACTTTCTTATAAATAAAATTTTCATCTAAAATATATGATTCAATATAACTCGCAACAAGTCGCTTATTTGAACTTTCCAAAATACGATGACGAACATTTGGCAAAAGAGTTAAATATTTCTCACCTTTTAAAGATTGATAAGCATATCTGCTCGCCTTTAAAGAAATGATGTGATCTCTCGTTCCATGTAATATTAAAGTGGGACACTTTACTTTTTGAATATAAGGTCTTAGTTTTTTTAATAATCTTAGAAATTCTAAAAAGTAATGTTTTGGATAAGTGCTTAGTTTTTCATGATATTTAGGAATAATTAAGTCTTCTTGTTCCTCATGCCTATGAACTCCAGAAACAACCCATTCTTTGATATTTCCATAATAGAAGGCTGGAGCTAGAAGAACTAGTCTTTCAACTTGTGAATATTTAGCAGCTAAGTAACTTGCGATTACTCCACCCATACTATGACCGACAAGTGTTACTTTAGGATACTCCTTTAACACTAGTTTCAATTCCTCTTCTGCTTTCTCTATCCAATCTTGATAATTTAATTTTGGATAGGTTCCATCATGACCTGGTAATTGAAAATAGTATAGTTTAATATTAGGTCCAAGTTGGTCGAAAAAGTAACGATTGTCCTCCTCTTTTGCCATAAAGCCATGAATAAATAAGACTGCTTTCATAAATTACCTCCAAAAAAAATCACATCCGTATAAGGACGTGATTACGTGGTACCACCTTAATTTGTAAACATTGTTTACCTCGAGACTAAAACGCGTCACCGTTATATATTTGGTATATAAAGCTCGAAAGATGAATTCATGAAGTTTACAGATTCGTTTGCATCTACCACGAACTTTCTAAACTGTAAAGATTTCATTACTACTTCTTTGTCTTCGCTTTTGAATATGTCCTTATTATATCATATTTGAAAAAAAGCACAATATTATTTTTTTATTTTCTCCCATTCACTTTCCTTAAATCCTAATAGAATCTGATTGTTTGTTACCAAAATAGGTCTTTTTAACAGCATCCCATTTTGACTTAACAATGCTATTTTTTCTTCGTCTGTTAATTCTTCAAATTTATCTTTTAAATTTAATTCTTTATAAACGTTACCGCTAGTATTAAAAAATCTTTTTAATGGATAGCCGCTTTTTTGATACCACTGGGTAATTTCCTCCTTCGTTGGGGTCTCTTCGACAATGTGTCGATCAATAAATTTAATCTCGTTTTCTAAAAGCCATTTTTTTGCTTTCATACATGTACTACATTTTGGATATTCAATAAAAAGCATAAGACTCTCCTTTCCTGGTCTATGAAATTCATTATAAGTTGTTTTTGATATGACAATACTATTTTTCTTTTTAAATTCATTATTCAAATATTCATAATATGCACCTGGTGTTAAAATACCATACATTTTAAAGATATCAATTCCTGATTTTCCTATAATAGAGTTTAATAGGGAAACACAATTGGTTCCTAAAATAAAGAAGGTTTTATATTTTCCACTTTTAAATTTATAGATTTTCATTTTTGTTGCTTTATAAAGCATACTTGCATAATCTTTATAGGGCTCTAAATCTTCTCCCCGTTTTTCTGCTTCCATAACTGGAGGAAGCCATGGTGATTCTTCAATATTCTGTTTAATTTCTTCAATACGATCACGGACGATCTGCTTTTGTTCCTCTGTTAAACGAAGCCCAAAACTAAAAATTGTCTTTTTACTATAATCAATACAGAAATTTAGATATTTTTCACGATTGGTTAAAAACAAAGTTCCTCTCCCAATTCCATTATGAAATATTCGTTCCTCTTTATCATAGGCACCATAAGAATATAAAGTTCCCTCAAAATAGAAATCAGCATGACCAAATTTTCCGTTTCCATCTTCTGCAACGTGAATAAATATTTCCAAATCCGTTGGACTTTCATCCCTTTTCTCAATTAATACTGGTAGTTTTTTTTCTTGTTCTACCGTTTTATCAATCTTCTTCATAATATGAAATGGGATAAAAGCATCGATAAATACTGGCAAAGTCACTCGTATTCTTTTATCAAATATTCTTTTTCGATCTGGTTTGAATACGTCCATAAAGTCTAAAAAATAAGTAATACCAAGTAAGATGGAATAACATCCTAATAAATATAATATCTCTCTTAGATGAAAAAGAGGAGAAAATAAAAAGGTTACTCCTAATCCAAATAAGATTAAAGTGACAATTAAGGTCCTACTTCTACCCTTGATACGATTAATACAGAGTAATATGTAACTACACATTTTGACACAGGCGTTAAATATGAGGTAGCTAGCAAAAACTAATGGACCAATCGCTAACGATAAGTTTTTAAAATATAATAATACTAATACAAATAAAAAATTGACGAAAGCATTCGCAAAGGATATGTTCTGTTCTTTTCTTTTCTGTTTTTTGATTAATACAGAAATAAGATCTTTCAATGTTACTAAACACATTAAAAATAGTAATAAAAAAACTAAATTACGAAATAGAAAGACATTACCAATAATGGCCAGAAATCCAACTATAATAGCTGATATGGAAAAGATTAAATAATGGGATTTTTCTACTACAAATTTCATATAAGTACTTCTTCTAATTCCTTTCTAGGTCGCTTCTCTGGGATGTATTCTGGGTATCCAACTGCAATAATAGATACTAACTCATATTCTAGATTAAAGTGTTCTCTTATTTGATTTTTAATCACTAATGGATGTGTCATCCAAAGTGTCCCAAACCCTAGATTAGTAGCTGACAAGCAGAATTGCTCAATCATTCCTCCAATTGATATTAGATCTTCTAAACGGCTTTCCTTTTCCGCATTTAAAATTAATATAATGATTGGTGCTTGTCTCATAGCAATGGCTGTCCTTTTGGTTTTAACATCCTCCTGTTCCATCGTATCAGCTATCCAGTTTTTAGAGGAACCATTCATTAAAATAAATCTCCAAGGTTGTCGATTGTAAGCAGATGGAGCTAGTATCGCTTCCTCTAACAAATCTTCAATTTGTTCTTTGGCGACTTCTTTATCAAGATAGGAGCGTATACTTCTTCGTGATTTGATTACATCCACATAATTCATAAAGTCCCTCTTTTCTGCTTCATATTATATCATAAATAAGATTCAAAAAGAAGAACTCTATGGTTATCTTGGTTGTTTCATTTTAAATATTTTATTTAGTACTTTCATGAACTATTAGTTACTATCGTTTTATCTGAGGTATTAAATCAATTCTAATTCATTTTATAAAAAAACAGTTTGATAAAAACTGTCATGACAAATATTTTTGTTTTTGTTTTTTTATAATAGTTAATATAGCAGGATGCTCTTGTAATCTAAAGTTTGTCTTTAGTTTTTTCAGAATCTTCTTTTCTGCCCTAGAAATAGCTGATTGAGATAATCCTAAGTAAGCAGCAACTCTATATTGATCTAGACCATGTCCTCCAATAAAATATCTCATTAGAATTACTGTTCGCTCAAATTCCGGTAAACCCATAATGGCAGATGCGACCATTGAAAGTTGCTCGTTTTCAATGATCATTTCTTCTAAATCGAATGAAGAAAATAATATATCCTCTAATAATAGTTCATTCCCATCACTATCTATTTTTACCACTTCCTGCATACTGGTATTTTTTGAATGTTTCTTTTCTCTTCTAATAGCCATCAATATTTCATTTTCGATACACCTAACAGAATAGGACGCAAAATTATTATTTTTATCACAATTAAAACCTTCTACCGCTTTTATAAGTCCAATAGAACCTATTGCAAAATATTCATCATACTCGTCTTTTGTACTAGAAAATTTTCTAGCAATATATCTTACTAGTCGTAAATTATGTGTTATAAGTAACTCTTTATATTCACTATGTCCCTCTTTATATAGTTTAAAATAATCTATTTGTTGTTGCCTTGGTAATGATGGAGGGAGTGCTGGTAGATCATCAATAGAATGTCTCATGCGAATTTCCTCTTTTCAAAAATAATTTCTCGTACATTATAACATTGATTTTATAAATATAATCTTAGAGTTTCTAAAATGTCGTTTTTTGTTTACTAATCGTTATTATTTTTGTTTTTTAAAACTACTTTTATCTATTGAGACAATCTTAATACCTTTAAATCGTGCTTTTGCTCTTCTATTAATTGTTCATATACACTATACTGTTTTAATTGTTTTAAATTTTCAGTGATATCATTAATTCCTTGTAATAAGAAATTTGCTACCGCTTGTATATCTAAATGTAATATATTACTAATCTCTTGAACAGAGAATTTATAGTCAATCATATATCCTAATTTTAATAACATAACAACTCTGCCTCGTAGATGATAAATTGAGTTTATATAATCTAATAATTGTAGATTTTCATCTTGTATACTTTTTTTTAGGGGGATAGAATCTTGAATTTTTGGTTTTTCTAAAACAGCATTATATTTATCAGGATCAATCATTTTTAGTTCATTATAAATTAACGATCTTATAATACGAGTACTTATTCCATAAGACTTTGAAATTTGTGATTGATTCATATTTTGTTCTAAAAGAAGATATGTGATTAGAATAGAGCATTCTAAGTAACTCATTTCTGTTATTTTTTGACTTCTATCATCTTCTGGTATTCCGTAAAACAAATCGTTTTTTTCCAGATAATTTTTTAATTTTGTCAGTGCTATTTTTTTTATTCTACTAGTGTTCCATTTTTTATAACCTAATTCTTCAGCTATTTGATCTAAACTCATACAGTCACAGTCAATACCAAAATATTTAGTAATAATTTCCTGTTCGTTTCGTGAAAGTCTTTTAATTGCCTTTCTTAATTCTTCAAACATGACATTATCCATTACTTCTTCTTCGATGTTAATAGGATTTGATAAGGTTTCCTTTAAGCTTAAGCTTTCTCCATTATTATCTTGACTAATTGGTTCATCAAGATGTAATATGCCCTTTTTATACTTCCTATTTACCTTAAGATATGCCAATATTTCTTTTTCAATGCAACTTCCAGCATAACTTGAAAATTTTCCTCTTGTTGGATTAAATCCATTAATTGCCTTTATAAGACCTATTATTCCAATATCAATTAAATCATCTGCTTCTAAATAACTATCTTCATACTTTTTAGAAATTGAAAAGACTAATCTTAAATTGTGTAATAAAATTTTATCCTTTATCTCAGGTTCATCTACTCGCTCAAAACACTGCATTAATTCCTCATTTGATAGTGGATTTGGAATTCTTTCCTTTGAATAACCTGAATTAAAAGTATTCTTATATTTCATATATCCCTCCTCTTATCTACTTTTAATAATTTATTATATTAGTTTGTTCAAGGTCTATTCCTATACAAAAAAAATCCTTTCGGACTTTATATTTTTATTTATGGTGATCGGTATGGGATTTGAACCCATGAATGCTGCCGTGAAAGGGCAGTGTGTTAAACCACTTCACCAACCGACCAAATAATGGCGCCTAATGTAGGACTCGAACCTACGACCTATCGGTTAACAGCCGAGTGCTCTACCGACTGAGCTAATTAGGCACATCTTAATTGCTTAAGACTTTTACATTATATCGTATATTTTTTTGTTTGGCAATACCTTTTTTCATTTTTATTTGATTTTTTTAAAACATTTTTCAACAAAAAGAACGATATATTTATTACACCTTTATTTTTAACCTATTTTACCGGTTTTATTCCGATTTTCCCTCTTCTTTTTCGAAATAATTATTCCAAAATGGATTCCAAGACAGATGACTGCTAATAACAAAATAAAATAATTAAATGCAATAAATAATTTTTCAGAATGTTCAATAATGTAGTTTTGTGCTGGTATTAAAGAGAAAGGTGTTTTTATTTGATCTATCTTATTTAACCCAAAAGTGCGAATTACAATTGCAGCGATATTGGCAAGTAAGAAACTTCCTCCAAGCCATTTTAAATTTTTCTGTTTAAACTTATTAATACCCAAAATAATTAAAATGAGAACAATAAGTCCTTCTGTCATAATTACTAGTGCACGATAACTAAAGAAAAAATGTAGAATGGATAAAGAATTATTATAACGTTCTTCTAAAGTTGAAGTTTCTCTCGGAAACTCTTTTAGAATTGGTTCTTTTAGTTTTCTTTCCATAATTTCTTCTACTTTGGGAATTTCATTCAGTAATTGTGGTGCTACAAAGTCTAGTTGTTGATAAAAGAAAGATTGTTTTTCTTCTGGAAAAATTGATTTAATATCAACCTTTTTTACTTTTAATTTTTGAATTGCTTCTTTTGTTCCAGTTTTAATTACTTTGACTAATTCAATTTGCTTAAGAGGTTCTAGCTTTTTTTGATAACAAAAATAATTGACACTCTTATTTACTCTTTCTTTTAATAATGTTTTGATAGCATTACTTTGAATTAATTCATTTAATACTTGTTTTGGAAGTCCTATTGTTTCCATTTGAATAGCAATGTCATCTAAGCTACTTGAATAATCTTGGCTATTTTCCCATACATAGATTAAATTCAATTTATCTACTGATTGATCTATAACTTTATTTTTAACTTCAATTCGAATGGTTAAAAAAGTAATATAGAAAGGTAGATAAATAGAGAATAAAAAAGCGAAAAAGAAAAGAGCGATTGTTTGAAAAACTTTCCCTACTTTTTTCAAAGAAATCACTCTCCTTTTTCAATTGCATCAATTTTAGCTTTTGCAGTTGTTACTGTTGTTTGATTTGGTACCATAACATATAGTTTTTGATGTGGATAAGAATAAGTTAACTCACTCGCTCCTGTTCCATCAACACTATAATTTTCAATTGTCCAGTTAGGCATTGAATCTAGTTGCATATTTACTAAGCTATATATTTTACTACTTCCCATATTGGTTTGGAAACTACTTCCAAATGACTCTAGGATTTTCGTATACTTGGTTACTAATGTTTTTGAACTTAATGTTTTTTTCAATATTGCAGATAATACATCTTGTTGATTTTTTACACGGTGACGATCACCTTCTGTATAAGCATATCTCTCTCTTGAAAAGGCTAATGCGCAGGCACCATCAAAATGATTAGTTCCCAATACAACTTTACATGAACTGTTGGTATGTGGTGTTAATGTTTTATCAGAATAAACATTGATTCCACCTATCGCATCTACTAAATTAATTAAAGTCGTAAAGTTTACACGGATATAATAATTAATATCCACTGCTAATAGATCTTCTAACGTTTGAATGGACATATCGATTCCATATACTCCAGCATGGGTTAATTTATCCTTATATCCTGTTTTTCCATGCAACTGTACATAGTAATCACGTGGGATAGATGTAAGCAATATTTTATGTGTTTTTGGATTAACCGTAACAATCATATTAACATCACTTCTAGATACTGACGTGATATTTCCGTAAATATCAATTCCACTAATATAAATATTAAATGGTTCATCAGTAACATTTGCTTCTTTTGTTACAACCTCAGTTTTTACTTTTTGAGTTGATGTACTCACTATTTTTGTTTTAGCTTCAAATCCTTCAACATCTTCTGTTAATGTATCTTTTTGTGTTGCTGAAACAAAAATTGCAGGTATTTTCTCATCTAATAAATCTTGTCCTAGTTTATCAAATACCTGATATTCTTTATAAGTCGCACTTAACTTACTCTTCATATCCTTTAGAGCATTTATATAACTATCCTGTTCCACTGGATAAAATCCAACTGTATCGTTTTTTAAATCGTTTAATAAATTAATTTTAGAATCTTTTAAAGTAAGTAAATAAAATTCTTCCGTTTGATATCCTTTTGCTCCGATTTTTCCCATAAAATCAAATGTTTTATACATATAGGAAATACCAAGTGATAGTACTACAATAAATAAGATTGAAATAATATTTAAAAACCATTTAATACCACTTTTTATTGATTGTTTCCACTGGAAAACACCACCAATTAATAGACATAAAAAATATGGAATTAATATCATTAACACATATTTAGTTGGTAATACTCCTGTTGATAAAAGCATTCCAAAGAAAATAATTGAAACTAAAGCAATTAATACTAGAATTACTCTACTTATCATTGTAATTTTATGTTTTTGTTTTTTTGTTTTTGCCATAATGCACCTCTAAATCCTTGAATATTATATCACATAAACTTTAAATAATAAAATACTTTAATTATTTGTTCTTTGTTTAATAATTTTATGTTTTAAAAATTCTAAATTTGAAAGAAGAAACTTATCTTTCAAAATCAACAGCATTCCACTATAAATCACTCCACCTATAAAAATTTGAATAAATGTTGAAATAATATTTGGTTTTAATAGGGTTCCTACCCCATACACCAAAATTCCCATTATCCCACCTGAAATTAAATAATTGGGTGCTAATTTATAAATATTAGATATATCAAACTCATTATGTTTCTTTACGTAAAAAATTTGATAGATTGTTACATTAAATTCTGAAATAACGGTTGCTAGACATGCCCCAAAAACACCTAACAATGGTATTAGCAAAAAATTTAACAAAACACTGCTGATAGCTCCTATTACAACGGAAATTGTCAATATATTTTGCTTCTGAACGGGAACAAGATATTGAACTCCAATAATGTTGCTGAAGGCAATTGAATGAAGAATAAATGAAAGAACTACTATTAATATTTTTATACTTTCAAAAGCTTCACCATAAAACCATGGTACAAAATTGTCAGTAATGGCAATTGTGCCAAAAAGTAATGGTGTTGCCAGGAACCATACAAAATTAAATGCTTTTCCCATATAAAGAGAAATCTCTTCTTTTTTGCCAGTCTTGAATAAATTTGAAATTCTAGGAACCATTACAATTCCAAGAGAAGTAACTAATGTCAATGTTATTTTAATTATTTTCTGTGCTTGCTCGTAAAATCCAACAGCTTGCATATCATTTAATATTGATCCAATCATAGTCTTATCTAAAACTGTATAAATTTGAGTTGCAATTTGTGGTATAAATAGACTAATAATTGGAAATAAATGTTTTACTATTATTTTGAAATTAATCTTTGTAAATACTACATATTTTTTCAAATACCCCCATAAAGAAATATTTCCAACAAAAGTTGTAGCAACATAAATCATTAAATATTTACTTATATCATCAGGTGCTTTAATAAATACAAATATTGCTATCACACTTAATATTTTTACGAGTAAATTACGCAGTACAATCTTTTTAAATTCTTCCATTCCTTGAAAAAACCATGATATATCAAACATGCTTGCAATCAATTCTAATGTCAATATCTTATAATAAAGAGCAAAATCACCATGTTTAGCATAAATAAAATAAAATAAAATACTTGCAACAAATAAAGTTATAAATCGAATAATTATTAACTCCCAAAAAATTTTACTTCTTTTTTGTTTATCATCTTGATAATATGCAATCTCTCTTTGTCCATAAGTTGCTATCCCAAGTGTTCCAAAAAGAAGAAAATAGGTTACTATAGAAATAGTATAGCTATATGTCCCAATTCCTTCTGCTCCTAATATTCTTGATAAATAGGGTGTAGTAATAATTGGGGTTATGATTACTAAAAGTTGATATGCTAGATTATAGATATAATTTTTTTTAATTGACTTTTTCATAATTCACTTCTTCCTAAAAAAAATGTGTTATAACTATTCTGCATTATGACACATTCTAAAATTCAACTCAATTTTATTTTAAATTATCAATTATGTTTCTACCCATAGAAACATATTTCACATGTGCAGATTTCATTTCAATTAAATCATAGCAATTTCTACCATCATAGATATACGGTGTTTTCATTAAAGAATCATATACCTCCGGTTTTATATTTTTTATCTGATCCCATTCAGTCATAATCATTACAAAATCTTTATTAGAAATACATTTTTCTAAATTTAGTTCATAATTTATTTTATTGCCAAAAATTTTACTAAAATTATCTAATGATACAGGATCATAGACTGTTATATTACAACCATATTCTAATAATAATTTCACATTTTCAATTGCTGGAGCTTCTCTTAAATCATCAGTTCCCGGCTTAAATGATGTTCCTAAAACACCAACATTTAATCCTTTTAATTCTTTAAAGTCTTCTATAATTGAGTCAAATAAATGTAACTTCTGTTTTTTATTAACTTCAATACAGGCTTGGATTGTTTTTAATTCTGAGTCTAGTTCAACACTTAATCGATGAAGTGCTTTTGTATCTTTCGGAAAACAACTTCCACCATACCCCACTCCAGGATTTAAGAATTTACTTCCAATTCTTGAGTCAAAACTCATTCCTCTAGTAACGTCATTAATATCTGCGCCTGTTTTTTCACAAAAGTTAGAGATTTCATTAATGTATGATATTTTAAGAGCTAAAAAATCATTTGAAGCATATTTGACCATTTCAGCACTTCTTCGATTCATATTTAAATACGGAACATTATAAGGTTCTCTTGTCAAAGGTAAATATACGTCTTCCATTATCTTTTTAGCAGATTCATTCTCTGTTCCCACTACAATCCTCGAAGCATATAAAGTGTCATGAACGGCTGTACCTTGTGCTAAAAATTCGGGATTACTTGCTACATACACATTTACAGTTCTCTTAATATTTTTTTGTATATACTTTTCAACCTCATCATTAGTTCCTATTGGAACAGTAGATTTTACTACTACTACACAATCCTTTTCAATTGACTCTGCTATATTATCACAAACTTTATATACATATTCTAAATTAGCACTGCCATCAGATCTCTCCGGTGTTCCAACACCAATAAAAATAACATCTGCATCTTTATAAGCCTCTTTATAATCTGTAGTATAAGTTAATCTTTCCTTATTTACTAACATTAATTTTTCTAAATCCTGTTCATAGATTGGACTAATTCCATTTTTCATTTTTTCTATTTTATTTTCGTCAACATCAACACAAGTTACATTATGTCCAATATGTGCAAATACAACTCCCGTAACTAATCCGACATACCCTGTACCTGCTACTGCTATTTTCATCTTTTCATCTCCATTAATTTAATTATCTTTTGTGATATTTCCATCCTGGTTTATACACAGAATGTAAACCAAATTTATTGTTTTTAGAATCTCTAATAGCGGATTGTTTTATATCACTAATTATTTCATCATAACCACAACGTGTTAATCTGCGAGCCCAATCCTTTGTTTTAATTAACCCTATATTATATATATAATACCTTTTCTTAAAATGATTTTTGATAAAATCTAATTTATTTCTGATATTATAATAAAGCTTCCAATCTATAGTGTTATTATTTCCTGTATCATGATGGATAATTACATTGGGAACACAAACAATTTTTCCTTTCAATGATAACCTATAACTATGCTCTGTATCATCATAATATATAAAATAATCTTTCTTGGGATATCCAATATCTAATAAAATATCTTTTCTTATTAAAGTACCGACATATGAAAACAAATCAATGAAAAAATATGGTTTTAAATAATCTTCTAAATTAGATTTGTTTTGTTTTATGTTAAAAAGGCCTTTTTTTATATATCTTCTGTGATTCACATCAGGACTTCCGTTATTCAATACTTGACCACAAATAGAAACTAAATCTTTTTTGTTATTAAATTTTTGATAAAATGTATTAATATTTTCGAAAGCATTAAGCTCTGGAAAAGCATCATCATCTGAAACCCATATCCAGTCACTATCTAATTTACTGGCTTCCTTTAAACCATAATTAAAGCCACCACTTCCACCAATATTAGTTTCTAAATGAAATACTATTTTCCTATAATCTTTTTTATTATTTAACCAAGTTTCTAAATATTCCCTCGTTCCATCATTGCTATTATTATTAACAATCAAAATATACTTTGGTAAAAATGACTGACTATCATATAATTCTAATGCTGTTTTTAATTTTTCAAGCCTATTATATGTTACTAAAACTACACCTATATTCATTATTTCTCCCTCATCTTTCTTAAAAGTATCTTGTTAGATTTAATTAAATGTTTGCAAACAAATAGCTGCTTTTTTCGATTAGTTTTTGCCATAGCGTTAGTCGCTGCATCCTCATTATGTAAAATTTTAATTTCAGGATTATAAACTGACAATAATCTGTTTTTTTCTAATCTTATATAAAGTAATTCTTCTTCACAATATAAAAATGTACTATCATCAAGACCATCAAATTTATTAAAGTATTCTTTAGAAAATATCCAAAAACATCCATGTAAAACAATATTTTCATGTCTGCAGTTAACATTACTATTATTGGCACTATCCATACTCTTTCCTATTATTTTTCCTTTTACCATTTGATAAATAAATTGTAAGTGACCACAATAAAATAAATATTTTATTTTTAATTTAATAATTAATTTTTTTTCATTTGTAATAGATGGTAAATTGATTTTCAAATTATTAACTTCATTATTTTTTAAATAAATTTTAGGACCGAGTACAGAAAATTGACTAGTGTTATATTCTTCAATAACTTTTTTACAGAAAGTAGACTCTAACAATAAGGTATCATTATTACAAAGAATAATAAAATCTGGATTTAAAATAGTTTTTGCATAATGAAAACCAACATTGTTTCCTCTTGAAAAACCTATATTTTTAGAATTTAGTATAACATGGATATTGGTGTTATCCTTATACTTTCTCTCAAGAACAACACCGCTATTATTTGGTGATGCATTGTCTACAATTACTATCTGAAAATCTGAAATACAGTTTGCTAAAATAGAGTCGACACATTTTATAGTATCTTCAATTGCAATATAATGTAAAATAACGAAAGAAAATTTTGAATTTTTCATTATCTATTTCCCATAACTTTATTCACCATTTCTAGTGAACTATTTATTACTTTATCCATATCATAATATTTATAATTACCTAATCTCCCACCAAAACAAACATTTTTTTCCTTTTCTGAAAGTTGTAAATATTGATTAAACAATTCTGTATTTCTTTTATCATTGACTGGATAATATGCATCATCACCAATTTTCCAATCACTTGGATATTCCTTTGTAATGATTGTCCCTTTACAATCATTAAATTCAAAATGTTTATGTTCGATAATTCTAGTATAAGGAATTTCTCGTTCTGTATAATTTACTACTGCATTTCCTTGATAATTATCTATATCCAAATAAACTTCATTTTCAAATTTTAATGATCGATATTCTAAATTTCCATAACAATAATCATAATACTCATCAATCATACCGGTATATAATATTTTTTCGGCTAATCGATTATATTTTTCTTTATTTTTTAAGTAATCAACATTTAATTCAACATCACAATTAATCAATAATTTTTCAATTATCGTATTATATCCACCTATTGGTATACCTTGATACCGATCATTAAAATAATTATTATCAAAAGTAAAACGAACAGGTAACCGTTTTATAATAAAAGAAGGTAAATCGATACAATTCTTTCCCCATTGCTTTTCTGTATAACCCTTAATTAATTTAATATAAATATCTTTACCAACAAGAGAAATAGCTTGTTCCTCTAAATTTACAGGTTCTTTTCCATTCAATTCTTTCTTTTGCTGCTCTATTTTTTTTATTGCATCCATTGGAGTAATAACATCATTCCACAACTTAGTGAATGTATTCATGTTAAATGGCAAATTGTATAATTCTCCCTTGTAGTTTGCGATAGGCGAATTGATATAATTATTAAATTCTGTAAATTGATTAATATAATCCCATACCTCTTTATTACTCGTATGAAATATATGTGCACCATATTTATGAACGTTGATTCCATTAATATTTTCACAATAGATATTACCACCGATATGATTTCTTCGATCGATAACTAAACATTTTTTACCTTTTTTTGTCATTTCATAAGCAAATATGGAACCGTACAATCCAGCTCCAACTATCAAATAATCGTATTTCATAATTTAACTCCTCTAATTTCAAAATTTTATTTATTATTAATTCTTCCAGCCATTTTTTTTGTATATTCATTTAGCCAATTTAAAATATATAAGAAACTATAATTTTTTTTATTATAAAAATGAAGTAAAATTTTTGTTTTTTTATTACATGTTTTTCTATATTTTTTTTCATCAATATTTTCAAATATTTCTAATTTTCTTATCTTCTTTGCTTCTTTAAGTTTATCAAAGATAGATTTTTTGTTTTTATAATGAAATGGTCCTATTTTTAACATCTCTGCAAATATTAAAACGGTCCTACAATAATATGCCGATTTTATTTCATCTGAGTTTTCGGAACTAAAAACAAATTTATGAAACTCATTTAAAACGGGAACAAATACTTCCGTAACCTTATTGTTATATTTATAACAAGCAGAGGAATCATTTATACGATAATGATATATATAATCATTTACATATAAAATTTTTTTCGCTTTTTTAATACAATATAAATTGAATAAATTATCTTGCATTCGCTTTATTCCATATATAAACATTAATTGATTATCAATTAAAAACTTCCTATTATATAGTTTCCCCCAAGGTGCACCAATATTGATAATTTTTTTTCTGTTTGAGGTCATTTGTCTACATAATATATTCATAATCAATTCATCTTTATTTTTGTAATCATACTTTTTTTCTTTATCTCCTAAGATATTAACCTTAAAATTCTTGGAATCATATTCGACTACACAATTTGTCATAATTATTTCAGTATCTTCCTCTAATTTGGATACTAAAGTTTCAATCATGTTTTCTTCTAGCCAGTCATCACTATCCACAAAGCAAACCCAAGTTCCTAAGGAATTTTCAATTCCTATATTACGGGCATGTGAAACCCCCTCGTTTTGTAAATGAAAAACTTTGATTCTTGAATCCTTTTTAGCAAGTAGATCACAAATTTTAGAACTAGAATCTGTTGATCCATCATCAATTAATAATATTTCTATGTTTCTATACGTTTGTATTATAATAGAATTCACACATTTTTCTAAATATTTTTCTGCGTTATAAACTGGTACTATAACTGAAATTTTTTCTTTACTCATAATTTTTAAACATCCCATTTCAAAATATTGTTTTGTAAGGCATTACCCCATGCCCATTCATTATAAAAATCGTCATCACTGTTAATAATAAATAGTAAACAATAATACTAATTATATAAAACTTAGATAATTTTATTTTTTTATCATATTTTACTAAATAGTCAAAAATAATTGGAATTATAATCAAAAAACCAAAATCGAAATAATTCGAAAGCCTCAACAAAACAAGAATCCCATAAAAACAATTAGTTATTATAGTAGACATAAATATTAAAGCAAATGAAATATCAAATTTGTCATAATGTTTTTTCAATTCTTTGTTTTTTACAATTGAATACACAACTATTATATTTGGTATCAATTGTTTAACAATCGCACTAGTATTTCTATCATTCAGAAAATTAGAATCTAAATACCATTTCCAACGATCTGGTATCAGAAAACTAAAAAATTCTATTAGCTGCCTTAAATCAATTATTATAAATACTAATGACAGAGAATATATTATCCACATAATAGTAGTGCTGTTTGTTTTTTTCAATAGAATATAAAACAATGCAAAAGCAAACATAATTAGAGCGCTTGTATGAAATGTTATTGCAATAAAAGTTAATATAACAAACTGGATATTCTTAGCTCTATCCAACTTCAATATAGCCAACAAGCATATTGCTATTGCCATATATTGACGGACTAAATTCATAGAAGCAAAGTAAATTCCTGTGGTAATAAATAAAAATAAAGATAACAACCAGTATTCCTTTGAGACAGTTCTTTTTATAAAAATCCCAAACATAATAATTATAAAAAAGGAAGTAATAATATATAAAATTTTTTCATTAAAGAATGGTATGAATAAGATAATTTCATTCATTAACTTATACCCAAATTCTACGTATACATCATATCCATTTGCAATCCAATTATAAACATCTGTCACATGCTGATAATCCTGCCCAACTTGAAATCTAAATGCAGAAACCATTGTACACAACAAAACTAATATTTCAAAATAATATTTTTTGTTTTTTGAATTAACAAAAAATTGTCCGAACAAACATAGTCCGATTAATAATATATAAATAATCATCTCTACTCACCTATAATTCATATGCTTGATGCATTGCTATTTTGTTTAATTGTATTATCAGAATTACGATAATCATATTAAAATATTTTTATTAATAATCTAATTTTTCTATCAAAAACTCTTCCCATATTTCTTCTTTGTAAATTTCGCTATTAAAAATGATGTTCCTTTTTTTAAAACATTATTTTGTTCCATATTTACATAAGGAATCTCTTTATATGAGTAATTGTTTTTTTCTATCCAAACATCTAACAACAATTCACTAATTCGTCCATAAAATCTTTTATGAAACGAATCATAGATAGAATCGTCAATCTGATTCTCTAATTCTCCTAATATTTGAAACAACCATTCACAATAATCGTCAAATTTCGCTTTCTCCATAATAAACATATTAAACATATGCCCTGATCTTCTCTTTTTAATTTTGTCAAAGAAAGGAATATATGCCGGATATAATTGTTCAAGAATATCCCGCGTTTTATCCAACGGCTCAACATACAAAGTATTTTTGTAATGTGAGTATAAAGTTTCAATATAATAATTTCTTTTTTTTGGTAAAATAATATCTGTATTATTTAGTAGTTGATCAATTTCAACCATTTTTATGATATTATCATAAGGATTTTTAGATTTTACTGTATTAATCGTTCCTAAATGTCTTCTGTAATGTGTGATTCCGATATATTCTGCATCTAAATTTTTCCATGCCCAATACATAGCGGTTAATTCACAGTATTTTGGATTTTTTGTTGCGATATTTACTCCTGTATTATCTTTTGTATAACCCAAATCAATTTTATTATGTGTTCCTACCTGGATGGGCAAATAGCATTCATCTTCTGGCATCTTGTACTCTTTATGTGTCACTACCAACACTTTAATCCTCTTCACTATTTGGCACCTTCCTTTTTTAAAACTTTGGAAAATGTCTTTATCATAATCTTTGTATCCATACGAATGCCTCGATGAGATAAATAGTACTCATCTTTTACTAAACGGTCAACAAAATCAGTACCACTTCTTCCATTTACTTGCCAATATCCAGTAAGACCAGGTTTCATTTTTACAATAGTTTCATAATATTCTCCCATATCTTCTTTTTCTCGAAATAAATATGGCCTAGGACCTACTACAGACATATCCCCTTTTAATATATTAATAAATTGAGGAAATTCATCGATAGAAGTGTCTCGAATGAACTTTCCGATCTTGGTAATTCTTGGATCATTCTTCAATTTTTTATATCGCTTATATTCGATTCTTATTGCTTCATCTGTTTCAATTAATCTCTCAAGTGCTTTATCCGCATTTGGTATCATAGAACGAAATTTATAAATATAAATTGTTCTCCCGTCTCTACCAATTCTTTCTTGTTTAAAAAAAATAGGGGCTGTGTCCTTTGTTGCTAAACTAGCAATTTTAATTGCAATCGTCAATGGAATCAAAAAAAAGCATCCAAATAAACCACAAAAAAAATCTATACTTCTTTTAATAATTGTGTAATATAATGGTTCTACTATTTCAACAGAACTCTCTGAAACAAGTGTTTCTTCTTGTTTTAATATGTCTGTTTCGTTCATCAAATCACTCCCATAACACTTAAAATGTATAAAAAAGGCGCAAAAAATGCCATAAACATCATCTAAATATAGACTACTAAATTATAAAAATTAACTACCCACATTTTAACATATTTAAAAACAGGGTGCAACCCTGTTTGTATATTTATCATTTCATTTAACAAATATTTTATTTTATAATCTTTATCTTTTCATATATCTTAAATCGAAATGTAATGTCATCGCAATAAAAATCCAACATTTATGAAAAATTGAGATTAAAAATAATTGTAACACACTATTCGTGAAAATATAAGTTCATATACTGTTTAAAAATAAAAAATAGTATCATGGTACTATTTTTTTAAAAATTGGTAATTTTTTTATAACAAATACAATTAGAACACAAAGTAGATACAATAATATTGGAAAAATTAATCTATAAGTTATTGAATACCGATCCAAACTAAATAAATTAGTTAATTTTGATTTTAATAATACATGAATCAAATATACTCCGAAAGAACAAGCAGAAAAATATTGTATTGCAAACTTTATTTTTTCATTTAATAATTTATTCCAATTTATATTTTTAAAAAAAACAAAAATTGCGATTGCTGGAATTACACTTACAAATCCAAGATAATTAAATAAATTTTTATTAATAATATTCCCTGCAATACTATAATGATATGTATAAAAATACCTTATTATCCAACAAACTAGAGTTAATGCATAAAGTGACTTTGAATATTTTTTAAAATCGTTATTAGCAAAAATATAACCTAATAATGGAAAAATCAAATATCCTAATCCGCTTCTCATATATGAAAATACTGATGGATAAGAAATATTCAAAACCTTACATATAGGATCTAAAATTGACTGAAATAAAAAAATAATAATAATCATATAAATAATTTCTTTTTTATATTCTTTTTTCGCAAAAATTGAAACAATGGGAATTACTAAATATAATGAAATAATCATCGGAAAAAACCAGAATATAGGTTCTATGCTACCATTTAAAAATTCTTTTACAAATCCAATTGGGTTTGCTGTATCTCTGTATATTATATAATATATATATGACCATACAATATAAGGAATTACTACTTTAAAAAATCTTTTTTGCAAAAATTTTTTAGTATCATATTTTTCTCTGTAATTTAATAAATTTGCTCCTGTTATCATTAAAAATATAGGTACTGCAAAATAACAGACTACCTCAATTATGAGAGCCTGCTTCCATGCAATTGTATTAGAAAACGAATGAACTATTCCGTTACAATGTAAATATACAACTGCAATACAGGCAACAATGTTTAAAATATCCAAATATATATAATGTTTCTTTTCAGTCATCGACACACTTCCCATGCTATTAGTAGAATATAGCACAATTAAATCCATTTTGCAATACTTTGTGATTTGAAATATAATGTTACAATTGTTATGATGTGTGTTAATATACTGGCGAATCAATCGCTAATTGATATTATACTTTTTACCAAAACTCGAATGTATGGCATTTTAACAATCTATTTAACAGTTAATTCATTAGTTAATTTTACTTCTAACATACTACTTATCACTCACTTCTTTTAATAATGAGCTATTATAAGCAAATCCATTGTATAAATCAACCATTTCAATTAAAAAAAAATAGCTATTTTGCTATTTTTGACGTCTCTTGTATGTTTGTAATTGCATCACAACAAGCAAAGACTATTGTTTGATATACTTTTTGATTTCCATTTTTTAAAGCAATTTTTGATATCATTTCTAATGTGGAAATTCCAATTGAAGTAGCACTCTTTGCTAAATCTTCTCTCATAATTTCATCCTTATCAATTTTCCGATACAATTCTGCTAACAACGTAGCAGATATTTCAACATTATTCATACAGCACACTTCTTTCTTTAAGAATATATTCTATCATAAAATAATTAATTTTACTATTTTTTTAAGAATAATTTTTTACTTAGAAAAAGCAAAAGAGTCTATTATGACTCTTTTAAATTTTTTGTTTTTATTCTTACATCAAAAGATAATTTATCAACATAATCTAATGCATCAATTGCCATTTGTTTCTTTTCTGGAAACGTGTCAAAATCATTGTTGATAATTTCATCTTTAGAAAACCATTTATAATTTAACACTTCATCTTCTTTTGCTTTAATCTGACTTGGATTATTCGCTAGAGCAATGTAGAAAATATCAATGTGTATATGATTTTCATTTACAACATTTCGTTGTAAAGCAAATGGTTTAATATAATCTTCCTGTCTTGGATATCGATCTCCTAATAAGGTAATATCTAAATTTGTTTCTTCTTTTACTTCCCGGTAAACAGCTGTTTCAGGATCTTCATTCGCTTCGATGTGACCACCAACAAATAACCATTTGTTGAGTTTTTTATGATGAATAAATAATATTTTTTGTTCTTCTTTATCTACAATACAAGCGGTTGCACAAAAATGAATTTCCATGATTATTGTTCCCCTTGCATTGAATTAAAATAATATATTTCCAAAGTATATTTTACTTCATCGGTAATTTTAGGATTACTCCTTGCATCGGCAATTGTTAACCATTTATAGCTGTCATGTTCTGTTAATCTTACTTCATCAGTTGATTTAACCGTTACAACGAAATTATATTGTCTTGCTTTCTTTCCACTTCCTGAAATATAATCAAAACTATTGATATAACTATTAACGTGATCTATGTCAAGATTAGTTTCTTCTTTTACTTCTCTTACTAATGCGTCATAGATAGTTTCTCCACTCTCCATGTTTCCACTTGGAAGTTCATCAATTCCACCCATGAAGTCATCGGATTTTCTAGTCATAATTAAAATCTCATTATTTGAATTTAATACAATTCCTCCAACGACATTTTTTATAATACCTTCTTCTTTTCCTTTTTCAATTAATAAATCATAAAATTTCATTTTTTCCCTCTTTCTTATAATAATTTGATACTTTCTTTAATATTTCACAATATTTTAACACAATATCAATATCTTCTTCATTATACCATACTGGTAATTTAAAACTATTTTCATAAAATTTATCAGCTTCTTCAAAGCATTTATCAGCTTCTATTATTGTTTCGTATTCTGGATATAAATAGTTTGGATTTTTAAATAATTCCAATCGATTTAATGGACACGTAGAACCTGGTTTGTCAAATTCGACTCCACCCTCAGCTTGCAATGTACTCAAAAATTCTTCTACACTTAATCCGTCAAATTTATTTGGATCATATTTAAATATCAAAGCATAATAACTATTTTTACTACCTTCATATGAAGTATTTAAATCAAGTCCATCAATATGTTTAACCGTTTCCTCTATTATTTTAACCATTTTTCGTTTAATAGAATTCATTTTATCTAAATCTTGAAACATTTCATATGCGATTCTAATAGCCAGTGGATGAGCTCTTAATTTTAATCCTTTTCCAGTAACTGCATATTTATAATCAATACTATTTTTCGATATTTCTTGTTTACATCTTTTATTGTAATGTCCAAGCATTACACAATTTTTATAGATATATTTATTGTTAGTAATAACGATTCCACCTTCGCCACCAGTAATAATTTTATTACCTTGTAAACTAAAGGCAGCAGCGTCACCCCATTCACCTAATTTTTTATCTTTATAGCTTCCGCCATGTGCATGGGAACAATCTTCTAACAGATAAATATTATATTTATCGGCTATTTTTCTTATTTCATCCATTTTACAAGGATATCCCCACATATGCGTAACTATAATTGCTTTTGTTTTCTTGGTTATATTTTGTTCAATCTTTTCGTAATCGATATTTCCAGTTGAATCACAATCAACAAATACTGGTTTTGCTCCTGTTTGAAAAATTGGAGAAATGGTTGCAAAAAAAGTATAGATTGGACAAATAATTTCGTCCCCTTGCTTTAAGCCAATCGAATCAAACATTGAATGAAGAGCGCTTGTTCCAGAAGAAGTTACAATTCCATATTTTTTATTATGGTAATTAGCAAATTCGTTCTCAAACTTTTGAAAAATATTACTATTATCATAGATTGATATTGTATCATATAGTTGTTCCACAACAGCTGTTTCTATCTTCTTAGTAATTTTAGGATGAATGAATTTACCTTCCTGCTGATCCATTATTGGTGTTCCACCATTGATTGCAAGTACTTCTTCTTTTTTCATTAATGGGCAATGTAATCCTAACAGTTTATTTGCTAAAATCATTTTATAATTTAAACCATCCAAATCTCTGTTTTTAATTTCATGTAATATGGAAACCTCTTCATCCAAATATCTGCAAAGTTTAATTTTACCTTCTGGCGATATAAATAAATCATTGTTTTGATTGCAGTAATCGTTTGGATTGTACCGATTATGTGCTGCAGCACAAAATATCTTTGAAATGATTATTTTTGTTTCACCATCAAATAAAACTAGTTTATGATTATGCTCCTCAAAAACTTTAAATCCAAAATTTAAAAAAGTATCTTTTATCTCATTTGATGTTACTATCTTGCTTGAATTTTCACTAAATAACTCAATTATTTTAATACTGGCATTTAAGGTTTTAGCAAATTCAATCAATTTCGAATAATCTTCAACACTATCGTTTTGATTTTTTACTATTGTGGTATTAATTCTAATATCTATATTTGGATTTATATTTCTAAGTTCTGCTAAATTAGACATTACTTTTTTTAGTTTATCCTTACGTTGAACAATACTATTATAAGTCTCCTCATCAAAACTATGAATTGAAACATTTAACCGATTAATCTTACTGAAAATATCAAAATAATTATTTAACAATTCCCCATTTGATACGACAGTTAAATGTACGCCGAGATGATTTAATTTATTTACAATTTCTTTAACGTCTTTTCTCATCAACGGTTCCCCACCTGTTAAAGTAGTTGTACACCATCCATATTTTGATTTACAAAAAGAAACTAAAAATTCGTAATCCTCTGGAGTTAGTAGTTCTTTAGATCCTTTTTCAACCCCTTCACCATGACAAAAATAACAATCATAATTGCATTTCCTAGTTATAATTAATCTTAATTCTTTATTCACTACTACACCCCTTTACAAACTATTTTTAATTATATCATAACTTTTATAAAACGATTCGCATTATTAAAAAAAGTTGTGAACATTCTTACTTTTGATGATTTTTATCTATCTTAGAAATCGCATCATTACACGCAAACACAATTGTCTGATAAACTTTTTGATTTCCTCTTTTTAAGGCAATGTGTGATAGCACCTCTAATTCAGAAATACCAATAACAAAAACATTTTTACTTAACTCTTCTTCGGTAATTTCATTCCTTTCAATTTTTCGATATAACGCAGCCATTCTATCTTGGACATTTTCATTCGTATCCATAGAATCACCTCTTTCTCAATCTTTATAATTTATGTTATTCCTTGTCAAAGAAAAAAAGAAATAGTTTACACTATTCCCTTATTAAATCATTTACATGAAATGCGGTTCTGATTCCATTTTTATCTAGTACTGCACGATCATTTTTTAACTCATCAACACGATAAACTTTATCGTATACAAACGATGCGATAGAGACCCCCTCATAACTTTTTGAACCTCTTCTAACTTTTACCATACTACCAACTGTAATACTCTGATCTACATTTTCCTCTTTATCGATGATACTAGCATCATTAATCCAGCCTGTACCGTTTCCAATTAAATATGGATTTTTCCTATCTGGAATGATTTTTGTAATGGTTCCTCTCGTGTAAACTGGATTTAAGGATTGATCGCTAGTAGAACTGGTGTAAATGCTATGATAATTGACAGTATCACCAACTTTATATTTCGTATCAGCTTTTTCTTCTTCATTTTTTTCATCTCCCTTATAGGTATAAAGAAAGCCTTGAAACTTTAAATTTTTATCATAGTTATTATATCCACTAGATGCGGTATGGTTTGTTATAAAGAAAAAATCGCCACCATAGTTACTATTGGAGCAAACTATATCACCGTTATCCTTTACTTCTTCTACCATTGAGGTATGACCATATGCGCCATTAAAGCACATAATTGCACCTACTCTAGGCACTTTACCCTTTTCAAATCCGGTTGATTCATCATACCAATACTTCGCATTCCTTAATGATAATCCAATAGGTTTTTCACCAGTTATCTCCCACACTCTACCATAACAATAGCAAGTGCAGTTTGGCATACCGAAGCCACTCGCAAAAAATGGATTTTCATCACTACTATAATATCTACTTTCCCTGATTCCATTATCATTTAATCTTTTTTGAAACATAATATTCTCCTTTCCACTTAAAAAGAGATGAATTATCATTCAATATCATATCTCTTCACTATATTGTATGGTAAAAGTTATGAAGCACTTATTATACTTGAATCAATATTTTAGAAAGTTGTGGAAAAGTGCAAAAGAAAACTCTTGTTTCCAAGAGTTAGATTTCTATATGGTGGACCTGAATGGACTTGAACCATCGACCTCACGCTTATCAGGCGTGCGCTCTAACCAGCTGAGCTACAGGTCCATTTTCTCAATGACTACTATAGTATATCGTATTCTCTTATTTTTGACAACCCTTTTTTTTACTTTTTTAACCTTTTTTCATTTTTGTATATTAAATTTGAAAGTG
>DICM01000022.1:472-3353 GCA_002416285.1 Caryophanales bacterium UBA5026 | reverse complement strand
AATTCTGTTTGTCAACAGTCTGTAGAATATAACAATGTTATATTCTTTTTAATTAGTATAAAAATGTTAATCTATTGTTTTTTCTATTGCATTTATTATTTTTATGATATAATTAGGATAATAAGGTAGGGATGTCTATGAAGCGATATATGAAAGAAATTCTATTAGCTATAGCATTATTAGGAATAATTGTGATACTTTATTTATTTTCAAGCTATAGTAATTTTTCCACCACTTTTTTATCTGGTCCTACTTTAGTCTTGATTCTAATTATTTTATTTGCGATATTCTGTTATTTACTCGTTTGGTTTCTTCGAGGAAATGGTAGCAATAAATATCAAGAGAAGATCCAACAATCTTTATTTGATAATAATGATACAGTTTATTTGCTTTTTGATGCAAGACTAAAAAATATTATTTACATGACTGATAATTTATTCTCGGTTTTGGAGATTCCACAAGATCATTTGAGTGCGAATCAAGTTGTGGAGAATTTCTTAGAAACACCAATTATTCAAAATGTAATGAGAGAATGGAAAAGGAATGAAGAGTTTGTAAGTCCAATGGTCTCTTACCATCATCCTAGTTACCATAGCCCTAAGTGGTTTAGAATTCGAATTTATCCACGTCAAGAGAAAAAAGAACGAACTTACATTATGATTCTTTCGGATGCGACAAAAGAGCACGACCAACAGCATTTACTTGTTACACAAGCGAGTGATATTAAAATGCGTGAGCAACAATTGAATCAAATAACAGCCATTGCTTATGATCTTGAATGGGATGTCGATTTAAATACAGGAGTTTTACGTTCTCGCAACTTGAAAGAGAATGTCGCTTATTTTGGTGAGGAACAAAATGGAGAATATAGTGATATTCTTCCTAAATTAGTTCATGAGTATGTTTATCTTGAAGATCAAGAGCAAGTTATTTCGGCTCTATTATGGTCTAATCTTAATGAACTTATTGAACAGAACCAATTAGAACCTCTTACGATTCGTTATCGACTTGACAATAAGGCAAAGCAGGTATGGTTGGAAAGTACAGTATTTTTCGTTGTAAATAAGCGAGAAAATCATGCGACTATCTTAACAAAGAATGTTACAGCTGACGCTGAATATATGCGAAAACAAAACTTACTTTTACAAAATGCTTTAAATGATGCAGAAAAGGCAAATAAAGAAATGTCCGAATTCTTAAGAATTATGTCTCATGAGATTCGAACACCGATGAATGCTATTATTGGACTTAGTGAGTCAGCATTAATGGAAGATATTCCTAAAATGGCTCGTGAAGATTTGGAAAATATTAATAGTGCTAGTAATAATCTATTGCAAGTAATTGATGGACTTTTAGATTTATCAAAGGTAGAACAAGGAACTATTAATTTGGAGGAAAGGGAATACAATGTTCCTAATCTATTTCAAGATGTTGAGGGAATTGTTCATGAATGGATCGGTGCCAAAGAAATTGAATTTATTCCAAAAATAGATACTTCTATTCCAAAATCTCTATTTGGCGATGCGACCAAAATCAATCGTATTTTACTTAATGTACTCGATAATGCCGTAAAATTTACGGATCGTGGAAAGATTATTCTAGAAGCCCGATCACAGCGTGAGAGTCGTTCTCGTATTAAATTGATTATTACGATTGAGGATACTGGTATTGGTATGGATCAAGAAGCATTAGATCATTTATTTGATTCTAAATCAGGAAAAGGATTAACCATAACCAAACAGTTAATTGATGTTTTAAAAGGATCTTTGAGTGTAGAGAGTATTGTAGGAAAAGGTTCTATATTTACAATTACTATAAGTCAACAGATTCGTGACGAAAAAGAACTTGGTATTGTTGCTCCACATCAAAAAACAACGAAAACATTGTTATCGTTTAAAGCAACAGGAAAATCAATTCTTGTAATTGATGATAATAATTTGAATTTAAAAGTAGCAACTCGTTTATTGGAACCTTATGACGTTACCGTTACTACTGTACAAAGTGGTAAACAGGGAATTGATTTAGTTGGAAATGGTGCCAAATATGATTTGGTACTGTTGGATCAGATGATGCCAGAAATGGATGGTGTGACAACCCTTCATCATTTGAAGAATCTTCCTGGATTTGATACACCAGTAGTGGTTCTTACTGCTGATGCGATTGTTGGTAAAAAAGAGGAATATTTGAGTGAAGGATTTGATGATTTCTTATCGAAACCAATTAATACGACTGAATTATATAAGCTTATGAAAAAATATCTTAAAAAGTAATATATACAATTGGTGCAAGAAAATTGTCGATTCAGGCGATTTTCTTGATTCAGGCTGAGATTATACTACAATGTTATTGTAGCTCTTTAAAAGGGCTTAAAAGTTTCAATTAGAATAAATACTTTGTATGTTAGAAGGAGATAAGAATGACTTTAGATTTTTTAAGACAAAATGGAATTGATGTTGACTGTGGTCTAGAATTACTTGGCGATGAAGATTTGTATAATGAAACACTTGGCGATTTTATAGATGAATCCGAGGATAGATTACCAAAAATGCAAGCTTATTTAGAAGCTGGCGATATGCCTAATTATGCTATTTTGGCCCATTCACACAAAAGTGATTCCAAATATTTAGGATTTACAACTTTAGCTGAACTTTCTTATCAGCATGAAATGGAAAGTAAGGCCAATAATCAGAGTTACGTTAGTGAACATTATTCAGAGTTAATGGCTGAGACAAATAGAGTTGTCAATATCGTTAAAATCTATTTAGGAAGAGATTAAACTTCCTTTTTTTTGTCCCTTGTGAAAAAGAGTTATAAATGGTATCATAATAGTAGTAAGGTAGGGTATCAATATGAAGAAAAAAGGATTTACATTAATCGAATT
>DICM01000022.1:0-286 GCA_002416285.1 Caryophanales bacterium UBA5026 | reverse complement strand
ATTGTGCCATTTCTGGAGAGAGGGAACAAAAAGAAGAAGAAGTGTTTGATGGATGGGTGCGACTTACACTTTATTATCCTTCAAATTCAACGGAACGAAAATGGAGACTAGGTAGTGAAGGAGAAGTAAGAAGTGATGATACCTTAAACTGGGAAGAGTATACCGGACCAATTACGATACCACTTGCTCGTGTGCAAGATGTATGGATACAGTACAAAGTGAACAATGAAACGGTTGTCGTACCACCCTCTGGAAGAGTCCTTGTGAATATCAATGTGAATCCAAG
>DICM01000024.1:9229-9397 GCA_002416285.1 Caryophanales bacterium UBA5026 | reverse complement strand
TTGTGGTTTAATACAAACCCATATTTTTCCTGAATTTGATATTTTAATCTTATTGTTCCATAAACTTGATTCATATTTTTATGCTCTTCTGATATTAGTTCTGATATCGATTTATTATAGTTATTTATTATTGGCTTATGAATCGTCCATTTATAATAACTTCTTCTA
>DICM01000024.1:0-9096 GCA_002416285.1 Caryophanales bacterium UBA5026 | reverse complement strand
GAACTTTAAAGGTATTATAATCTCCTTCATTCTTTTTTCTTTTTTTAAAAAACTTACGATAAAAAGAAAAATAATGGCGATTAAGCTATTCAATTGCTTGATTTTTTGATAAAATGATAGAGAAGAAAGGATGGTCTTATGGGATTTTTAAGAAAGATCTTCGATCACGAATATAAAGAATTAGAAAAATTTAAAAAAATTGCCGATGAAGTTATTGCACTAGATGAAACAATGACAAAATTGACAGATGAAGAATTAAAAGGGAAAACACAAGAATTTAAAAAACGCCTAGAAGAAGGCGAAGATTTAGAAGATATTAAAGTAGAGGCATTTGCTGTAGCACGTGAAGCAGCATATCGTGTAATAGGAGAAAAGCCTTTCTATGTTCAAATTTTAGGTGGATTAGCAATCCATTATGGAAACATAGCGGAGATGAAGACTGGTGAAGGAAAAACTTTAACTTCTACTATGCCTGCCTATTTAAATGCATTAACGGGAAAAGGTGTACATATTATCACAGTCAATGAATATCTAGCCGGCCGTGATGCAGACTGGATGGGAAATATTTATCGTTTCCTTGGCTTGACAGTAGGAATCAACTATCGTGAACTATCACAAACTGAAAAAAGGGACGCTTATAACTGTGATATCATGTATAGTACTAATAATGAATTAGGCTTTGATTATCTAAGGGATAATATGGTTGTAAAAGCAAATGATCGCGTTGCTCGAAAACTTAATTTTGCGATTGTCGATGAAGTAGACTCTGTTTTAATTGATGAAGCTAGAACCCCATTGATTATTTCAGGTGGAAGAATGGAAGCCGCAAATCTGTATATCCAAGCCGATAGTTTCGTTAAATCAATTAAAGAGAACGATGGATATATTTACGACGAAAAAACAAAAGCTGTTACATTAGATGAAGTTGGAATAAAAAGAGCAGAATCATACTTTAAAGTAGAAAATTTATACGATATTAAAAATGCTACATTGGTTCACTATATCAATCAATCGCTAAAGGCAAATTATGCTATGAAACGTGATTTTGATTATGTAGTTCAAGAAGGAAAGATTATAATTGTCGATCCATTTACTGGACGTTTGATGGCGGGAAGAAATTATTCTGATGGATTACACCAAGCAATTGAAGCCAAAGAAGGCGTTTCAATTCAAGAAGAAACTCGTACTTTAGCTACGATTACTTTCCAAAACTTTTTCCGTATGTATGCAAAATTATCGGGAATGACAGGAACAGCAAAAACAGAAGAAGAGGAATTCCGAGACATCTATAACATGTACGTTATTACCATTCCAACTAACAAGGCGGTAGCACGTATTGACTATGGCGATCTTATTTTTGCTACTCAAAAAGGAAAATATAAAGCTATTGTAGAAGAAATTAAAGAACGTCATGAAAAAGGGCAACCAGTATTAGTTGGTACAATCGCGGTAGAAACAAGTGAATTAATAAGCAGCATGCTTAAAAAGATTCATATCCCACACGAAGTATTGAATGCGAAAAATAATGCGCGTGAAGCAGAAATAATTGCTAATGCCGGAAGTAAAGGCGCTGTAACTATTGCTACCAATATGGCTGGTCGTGGTACGGATATTAAATTAACAGATGAAGTAAAAGAACTGGGTGGACTAGCCGTTATTGGTACAGAACGCCATGAATCACGAAGAATTGATAATCAGCTTCGCGGACGTTCTGGAAGACAAGGTGATCCAGGATTCTCACAATTCTGTGTTTCATTTGAAGATGATTTAATGGTTCGTTTCGGAACCGATCGCGCTAAAGCACTTCTTGCTCGTGTCGGATTTGATGAAGATGCTTCAATTCGCAATGGGATGTTATCCAAGTCAATTGAACAGGCCCAAAGACGTGTAGAAGGAAACAACTTTGACATTCGTAAAACCTTACTTCAATATGATGATGTCATTAATCAACAACGTGAATATATTTACGAGAAGAGAAATGTAATTTTAGACAGCGAATCAATTCATGATGTAATCCTAGAACATATGGATAACTATGTTGCTGAATTAGTTGACAGTCATATTATGCCAGAAGGCTTTTTAACTGAAAAAGATTTAAGTGAAATTTTAGAAACGGTAAATGAACTTTTAAGAAAATCAATCGATATGATTGATGTAAAAGAGCGTGAAATCGAAGAATTAAAACAATACTTGTATGGAAAAATAAAAGAGGAATATGAAACAAAATTAAAAGAGACACCAGTCGAAGTTTCCAATGAATTTGAAAAAGCAATTGCCCTTCGTGTAATTGATGTGCACTGGATGGAACATATCAACACAATGTCTCACTTAAGAGAGGGAATCCATCTTAGAAGTTACGCTCAAGAAAATCCGCTTCGTGCCTATACTACAGAGGGATATCAACTTTTTGAACAACTATTGAATACAATTGATCGTGAAACCACGAAATATTTAGTAAAAGCCGAAATTAGACAGAATATAGAGCGCAAGCAGGTGGCAAAAGGAGAAGCTGTAAACAATAGTGATGAAACCAAAAAGAAAAATCCTAAAAAGGCTGCAAAAGTAGGTCGTAACGATTTATGTCCATGTGGTAGTGGAAAAAAATACAAACAATGTTGTGGAAAGTAGATGAACAATGAACGAGAATAGAAAACTGCGTGTAATTATTGCTGTAATTATTTCCATTTTAGTATTAGTACCAACTATAGTATTATTCGGTGATAAAAAAAATAAAGAATATATCGAAAATTTAAAAGGAATTATGGAAAAATCAACTCCGACAGTCTTTTACATTGCACGCCCTACTTGCTATTATTGTAATTTATTAGAGCCAATTACTACAGGATTTAAAGAATCCTATAGAATTAATTATCATATGATTAATACCGATGAGATATCATCAACACTATTAAAAAGAATTCTTAAATTGTTAGATATAGATACTGATAAGTTTGGAACTCCATATCTGGCAATTGTTCAAAATGGTCAAGTGATTGGACGACAAAGTGGATATGACAATGAACAAAACACATTCTCATTCCTACAAGAATACGGTATTATTGATAATTCGCAAAAGTTATGGTATCAAACCATGAGTACTGAGCAATTATCATCTGCAAAAGAAAATAGTAACAAAACATATATTCTTATTGGAAATGATCGTGAAGAAGCAACAAGAAATGCAAAAGAAATTTTAAAATCAATTGTTAATGAAACATCAGTCACCATTTATTATGTTGAAATTGGAGGTTTATCTAGCACATCAACTATTGAAACAGCAACAGGATTTACAGCTGAACAGTTAAAACAGCCAATTTTCTTTGCTACTGAGAACGGTAATATTACAGCCGCTTCTAACAATACGAAAGAGGCATATACGAACCTAATAAAATAAAGGGGGGTTAAACATGGAAAGTCTTGTTTACCAACAGGTTAAAAAATTTAAACAAAAATATCCAATGACAATCTCGTGGCGTTTAAAAGCACACTGCAAAGTGATTGATCAACATCTTAATCCAGGGGAGGAAGTTCGTTTCGCATTCGCTGCACAGAAAAATAATAATCCACTAGATATTATTACAACATATGTAATCGTAGTTACCAATAAGAGAATTATTTTAGGTCAAAAACGGATGTTATTTGGATATTTCTTTACTTCAATTACTCCAGATTTGTTCAATGATTTAAAAGTGAAAATGGGACTTATATGGGGAACGGTTATTATTGATACGGTCCGCGAAAAAGTCTTTTTATCAAATATTCAAAGAGAAGCGCTTGATGAAATCGAGACAGCTATTAGCGAATATATGATGGAAGAAAAAATAAAATATGGGCCAATGAAACCGAAATGTTAAAAAATGAACGACAATGATAAAACGAATGGAAAATTAAAAATAGCATCTACTGTAGGATTAATTGAAGTACATAAAAATTTTCTAAAATATATAAAAAAGAAGACTCCGATCGATACTGATCAAGAAATACCCGACTATATTTTAGATAAGTATATTTTAGGAAAAGATACTCCATTAAATATTTCACAAGAAAAACTGGAGGATTTTATTCCTCCAGTAATATGGGAAAACCAATCACTTCATGCAACATTGAATGGCGATGAAATTTTTACTTTAAATGGTTTTCCCTACAAGTCGAAAAATCCAAACGAGTATATCAAATATGCGTCAGGTGGAAATCTCTCGTCGAAGCAGATATTATTTTCATCTGAAGACCATAAAACTATGAGCAATAAAGAAATGCAAGAACATGCACAAGAAAAATTAAATGACACTGGAAAAAGTCGCTAATTAAAATGATATTCGGTTGATTATTCGAATATCATTTTTTTAGATAGTACAAAAATTATTTTCATTTTGGAGTTTACTATGGTATACTTAAAGTGATATAAAGAAGAGAGGAATCCATATGAGTAAAAAGACAATTTTATCTGGCATGAGACCAACCGGAAAATTACACATCGGCCACTTTTTAGGAGCTTTACAAAATTGGGTTCAATTACAAGAGAACTATGATTGCCACTTTGAAATAGCGGATGTTCAAGCATTAACTGATAATTATGATAATCCTATCAAGGTTCATGACAATGTTAGAGAGGTTGCCATTGATTATTTAGCAGCTGGAATTGATCCAAATAAATCTACAATCTTTATACAATCAATGATACCTGAGATTGCGGAACTCACTGTTTATTATTCAAATTTAGTTACTATGCCAAGATTAATGCGAAATCCTACTGTGAAAACAGAGATCAAGCAGAAAAAAGCCTTGTTTGGTGAAAATGGTGAGGGTGTGACTTATGGATTTGTAGGGTATCCAGTTAGTCAAGCTGCTGATATTACAGCATTCATGGGAGAAGTGATTCCAGTAGGAGAAGATCAACTTCCACTTATTGAACAATGTCGTGAAATCGTTCGAAAATTTAATCATATTTACGGAGAAACATTAATCGAGCCAGAACCATTATTGAGTGAAAATACTAGAATAAAAGGTCTAGATGGAAATGATAAAATGGGAAAAAGCTTAGGAAATGCCATTTATTTATCCGATGATGAGGAAACTATTGCTAGTAAAGTGAAGAGTGCTTTAACGGATCCAAATAAGATTAGAGCAAATGATCCTGCTGATCCAGAAGTATGCATGGTTTATTACTATCACAAGTTGGTAAATCAAAAAAATGTTGAAACGGTTTGTTCTGAATGTAAAAAGGGAGAACGTGGCTGTGTAGCATGTAAAAAAGAATTAACTGCTGCAATGAGTGAATATTTAAAACCAATCCGAGAAAAAAGAAAGTATTATGAATCTCACCCGGAAATAGTAGATGAGGTTTTGATAGAGGGCACTAAAAAAGCCCGTGAAAAGGCAAAAGAAGTTATGAAAAAAGTTCGACAAAGTATGAAAATTAATTACTTTGATGAATAGCGATGAAGGAGAAAATTATGAGAGAAAGAAATATTGCTACTTGTTTAATCTTAACCATACTTACTTGTGGTATCTACGGCGTTGTATGGTTTATTACGATAACAGATGATGTTGGATATGTCAGCGATGACCAGAGTGTTTCAGGAGGAATGGCATTCCTACTTACTTTGATTACCTGTGGAATTTATGGTATTTATTGGAGCTACAAAATGGGGAAATTGCTTTATGAAGCGAAATTAAGTCGCGACATGAGAGCATCTGATAATTCCGTATTATATTTAATTTTAGAAATCATTGGACTTGGTATTGTTAACCGTTGTATGATGCAATCAGAGTTAAATGAAATTGCGCGCGAGGATGCATAAGCTGCTTAGGCAGTTTTTTGTTAGGAGGAATATATGAAGAAGCGAATATTAGCTAGTATTTTGATCATTTCTGTGGGGATACCGTCTATTTTTCTATACGAAGTAATTCCATTAAAAATCCCATGTCTTTTTGAAGAAATTACTGGATATTATTGCCCGGGATGCGGAATTACGAGAATGATTTTTGCATTATTACATGGAGATATAAAACAAGCTTTCGCATACAATTCTTTAGTTATGATATTATTACCTCTGTTCCTTTTTATAGGAGTTCATCATTATTATTGCTGGTTGAAAAGCAAAGCTGATATCTGGCTTAAGAAAATTCCGAATTGGTTTTGGTATATTTTAATAATCATCGCCATTCTATTTGGTATTTTGCGAAATATTGAGTTTTTTTCGTTCTTAGCGCCTCATCAAGTTTAATTATTTCAAAAAATTTCCAAAAATAGTTGTAAAAACATATATTTTTGTTATAATGTTTACAGGGTAAAGAATAAAAAAGGGTGATTATAGTGAAGAAAATATTTTTAGTGATGAAAAATAATACAGAGCAAGAAGTGGACGTAGTTCGCTATTTTGCGTTTAAAGATAGTAAATATTTAATCTATACGATGGGTGAATTTGATGAAAATAATTATCAAACTTTATATGTTGTAAAAGAAATGCAAGAACTTGGAAGTCCTATTTTGCAAACAATTCGAGATGATCAAGAATGGGCTGATTTAAAACAGGATATTCGTCAGATTATTAAAGAAATTAAAAAAGGAGCAATTCGCTCATTCCAGGATTTAGATGTAGAAGAAGTAAATGGGCTTTACGTTGCCGATGCTCGTGTATTTAAGTTGGCGCGTCCAATTGTTGAAATACTTGAAAATAATGAAGAATCACCAGTTGAAAATGTTGCAACTCCAGTAGCTGATCCAGTGGTTTCAGAACAGCCAATTGCTTTAGAACCAATAGCTGAAGAAGTTCCACCAGTACCGACAGTAGACAATGTTGAAGAAGAAGTTACACCATCTGCTGAAAATCCTGTAATTGAAGAAATTACACCTGCACCAGTACCAGAGATGAATGATGTTGCCGAAGAAACTAAAGTTGAGGAACCAATTGAGGAAACTGATTTTGCAGCATCTCCAGAAATTACACCACTTCCTAACTTAGAGGAACCTGAAAATGTAGAAGAAATTCAGGAAGTTGATGTACCTGTAGAAGATCCAAATCAAATTTTTAATGAGGAACCAATTTCAACAGTTGAAGAACCAATTGTAGAATCAGCTCCAGATACTTCGAATTATATTCCAACAGAATTTGAAGACCAGCCAATTTTAAACAATTCTAATGATGATTCTACTGTAGAAGCAGAGGGAGTTTATCAGACGTTAAAAGAACAAATTGAAATTCAAGAAAGACGTTTTATGACGTTAAATGAAGAAAATAAAACAATGAAAGAAGAAATTAATAATCTTCAAAAAATAAACGAAGAGCTTTCACAAAATGTTGAACAGTTGAAATCAGAAATAGAACGATATCAAGTCAAGTGGAGTGAAATCAAAAAATTAGTAGATTAAGGAACGTAAGTTCCTTTTTTTGAGCAGTTATATTTCTTTTTTTTATACATAAAATTTGATAGGGGTGAATCTATGAAGAATGTTATTAATTATTATTACAACTTGCTTCCTGATGAGATTCACCAAAATGGATCTATTACAAAATTTGAATATCAGAATCAGAACTATATTTTGATGCCATTTCTTCTAAATGTAGATATAAAACACCAATATGATATGAGTGTTCGTCTCTTACAGCGAGGAATTTACACACACCAGATTATCCCGAATAAAGATGGTCAGTTAATCACCCCGGTTAACAATATGCCATATCTAATTTTAAAATATCTTCCGGATCTCGAAAAAGAAATTACATTAGAAGATTTAATTGCTTTTCAAGAGGCAACAAAGTATATTACATATGATGAGGAAATTTTAGGTTGGGGAACCCTCTGGAGCAATAAAATTGATTATTTTGAGTATCAAGTTAGCCAATTTGGGAAACGTCATCCTAATGCTCGAAAAAGCTTTAGTTTTTATGTCGGAATTGCAGAAAATGGCATTATTTTAGCGCGTACCATTGAAAAACAATCAAAAAGAATAGTTCACCGGAGAATACACAAGCAAAGCACTTTCTTTGAATTGTATAATCCACTTAATTTTGTTCAAGATATAAGTATACGCGATATTGCAGAATATTTTAAAGATGCATTTTTATATGATGAAAATATATTTGAAGAGATAACTTTATATTTTCAAACACATTATTTAAGTGCGAAAGATTACTATGCATTTTTTGTACGTATGTTTTATCCGTCATTTTACTTTGATCGGTTTGAAAAAGTGATGGATGGAGAGATAGAGGATGAGGAATTAGCTGAGATAAACAAAAAAAGCGATGATTATGTCGCTCTTCTAAAAAAACTATATATTCTTTTATCAAACTATGTCCTACTCCCCGAAATCGAATGGCTCCGAAGATGATTCTAAATTAATTACTTCTTTTACTTCTGGAACTTCTTCTTGAATAGCTGCCTCGATTCCATCTTTTAAAGTGAAGTCGATCATTCCACAATTCGCGCAGGCTCCACCAAGTCTTACGTATACAATTTGATCTTCATATTTTACAAATTCTATATTTCCACCGTCATTAATTAAGAAAGGACGTAAAACATCTAAAACTTCTATAATCTTTTTTTCTTGTTCTTCTCTACTCATAATATCACCAAGTTCATTATATAACAAGTTGATGAAACGGTAAACCCTTTTTATTTGTATTATTCTATGTTATAATGAAAAAGAGGTGTCTTATGGGAAAATACGAGGTTGGAAAAATAGTAAATGGGGTTGTTAGTGGAGTTGAAAATTACGGTATTTTTGTCAAATTTGATGAATATTATAGTGGTTTAATTCATATATCTGAAATATCAACTGGATTTGTACGAGATCCTTCTCATTATGTAAAAATAGGTGAAACAATTCAAGTGGAGATTTTGTCTGTTGATGAAAAATTAGGGCAGCTAAAATTAAGTATCAAAAATATAACCTATCAAGAGAAAACAATCAAGCGTAAGAAAAAAATAGTTGAGACGCCACATGGTTTCCAAACCCTTGCATATCACCTTCCTTTTTGGATTCGGGAAAATTTAGAAAATAAGCAAAATCCCAATAAATCCTATTGACAGGGATTTTGTTAGATGCTATAATTAATCACGTCCAGTACATGGGGGATTAGCTCAGTTGGT
>DICM01000021.1 GCA_002416285.1 Caryophanales bacterium UBA5026 | reverse complement strand
ACATTGATTTAACACCACCAGCGATAGAAATTACGGTAAATCCACTTAATACAGTAGGATTAAATGTAACCGTTAGTATAGACTATGGAGATGCGACGAGTAAGCAATATAAGATAGGAAACAGTAGTACCTGGGTGAACTATACTGCTCCATTCAATGTTGATTCTTACACAGTTATCAACAACAATCTAGGAAATAGCGATAAGACGTTAACGATCTATGCGAAGGGGAAAGATAGTGCAGGAAATGAAGTGATCGAGACCTACAAAGTACTCAGTTTAGATATCGATGCACCAAAAGTACCAGTGATCAACTCAAATGCAGGATATCCGATTTTAACGAGTTATGGAGTCGATCTCGATTCGAAAACAACGATTGTGTACGACAGTAGAACGGACATTAAGAACTATTATAGTTTGGATAATGGAGCAACATGGGTAGAATATACAGGAGAGTTTAAGTTAGCAACTGGAACGATCAAAGCGAAGAGTGTGAAGACAAGTACGGGACTTGAAGTAACCGCTACCAAAACAGTCGGACTACCAAGTGATGCGATTGGTCAAGCTGCTTATGATAGTGATGACTCTACTTATTTAGATCAAAACGGTGGTTACATGAAAATTGATTCTAGCATGGAAGGGAAGACTATTAGAATAAAGTGGTCAGGAGCTATAGGAAGTGGTACATATTATTCTTATATGAGATTTTTAGATGAAAATAAAAATGTGTTGAGTAGCGTTAGTGCTTATAATGAGACAATAAGAGATGAAAAATATATAGTACCAGTTAACACCAGATGGATTAAAGTTGAGCTTGCTCTCGGATCATCATGGGCTGGGACAGTTCGAGGCAGACTATATGAAATTCAATCTGCAAGCGAGCCAACTTTTAGTGCTGAAAATGGCTATATGCTATTACATGCTGATCCGACAAAAACCATTAAAAGCCCATATCAAATGGTAACAATCAATTATTTTCCAACGAGTGTGCAAAGACTCTATCGGATTGGAGCAACGGGTGAATGGAAAACCTATAATGATCAATCAGTCAAGGTAAATCAAGGACAGACGATTTATGCGAAAGGTATTGATCAATATGGAAATGAGACGAGAATTACTTCTGGTTATACAGCTAATGTAACGGATGCTTTAGGAATAGCTGCTTATGATGGAGACGATAGTACATATGTTAAACAAATTAATGTATATATGAAAGTGGATCCAAGTATGGAAGGAAAAACGATTAGAGTAAAATGGCGTGGTAGTATAGGGAATAGTACTTATTATTCTTATATAAGATTCTTAGATGAAAATAAAACGGAAATAAGTAATGTCAGTGCTTATAATAAGACCATACAAGATGTAAAATATACAGTACCTGCTAGAACAAGGTGGATTAGGGTTGATGTGGCACAAGAGGGATCTTATGGAGCAATGTATGAAATTCAATCTGCAAATGAGCCAACTTTTAGTACTGAAAATGGATATATGCTATTACATGCAGATCCGACGAAAATTATTAGGACTCCATATCAAATGATTAAAATTAATTACTTCCCAACGAGTGTTCAAAGACTCTATCGAATTGGAACAACAGGTGATTGGATGACTTATCTAGATCAACCAATTAAAGTAAATCAAGGTGAAGTAATTTATGCGAAAGGGATTGATCAATATGGAAACGAAACAAGAATTATCTCTAGTTATACAGCTAATGTCAGTGATTCGCTAGGCATGGCGGCTTATGATGGAAATGACAGTACATATGTTAAACAAATTAATGTATATATGAAAGTGGATCCAAGTATGGAAGGGAAAATGATTAGAGTAAAATGGCGTGGTAGTATAGGAAATAGTACATATTATTCCTATATAAGATTTTTGGATGAAAATAAAAAGGAAATCAGTAATATTAGTGCTTATAATAAGACAATACAAGATAAAAATTATACGGTACCAGTTAACACCAGATGGATTAAAGTCGATGTTGCACAAGAAGGGTCTTACGGAGCACTGTATGAAATTACACCACGACCTTAAGGAGGAAAGTAAAGAGCTATGAAGAAAAAACAAATCATCATAGGAGTAATACTGCTAATCAGTATTGCTTCTATGATTATCCTTATTGTAAATAACAATAAAAAAAGAATAGAAAAAAAGACTGAATCTACAATTGAAGATGGAGCAGTTCAGAACGATGTTGAAATACAATCATTGAATTTTAGTAATATCAAATTAACATATGAAAATGGAATTACCACGTTAACGGCAAATGTGAAAGCAACAAAAAAAACAGTCACTTCGGCTATGGTAAAAATCCTATTTGTAGATGAATCTGGAACTGAGATAAAAGATACTGTTCAAGTTATAGAAGAAGTAACGACAAAGGGAAAAGTATTTACAACTGGATTTGTAGGAAACTATCAGAATGCTTCAAAAGTGAAATTTGTAATAATGGAGGAAAAGTAATATGAAAAAGTTAATTATTGCACTCGCAGTCATCGCTGTATTTGTATTAATTGGAACAAAGATATTTCAAAAAAAAGGAACATCAAAAGAAATACTTTCTATTTCAAATTACACAGAACTATTTCCGACAAAGGAAACTATCCAGAAATATAACATATCCGGAAAGAAACAGGCAGTAAAAACAACTGTAGAAAGCAAAGACGGTAGCACTATTGTTACGATGAGCTATCAAGAGAACAAGGAAACCGTTGAAAGAATTTACACAATGAATTCTGAAAAGATACTAGAAGAAGTGAAACATTTAAGTGATGGAAAAGAGGTATCTACAGAAGGAGTAACCGAAATTTTGACAAGTTTCCCTTATGTAGGACTAACTTATCACAGTGTTGACGGCTTAATCACCTATGAAGTAACAGAAATGAACAATAATAAGATTACGATTATATCAACACAAAAGATAACGGACTATGAGAAGGATAAACCTGTTGAAAGAGATTATAAAATTAAAAGAATATTTGAAAAAGGCAAAGGTATGGTTTTATATGAAACGGAATTGAATGGTCAAAAGAATACTGTTCTAAAAATAAAATAAGATTATTAAAATAAGAAATACGTTTTTATACGTATTTTTTTTATTTAGTTATAACTTTCTATTTCATGCATATACTGAACTAGATTAGAAAGGTAGGCAGGTATGAAGAAAATTATCCCTTTTAAAAAAGATATTATCTTTAATACGAACTTAGCGGAGATTACAAGTATTTCTTTAGAACATACACTTCAGGTGGATGCTGGTAATACCGTATGTGGAAAATTTATTGTAAGTGGAGACTATAAAATGTCTGATACCAGTGTTCATACAGATCCATTTTCATATGATTTACCATTTGATATTACTTTAGATGAAAAATATAAACTCGACAAAGCGGCAATTGATATTGATGACTTTTACTATGAAATCGTTAATAGTAATGTTTTAGCTGTCCACATCGATGTATTAGTAGATCGTCTAGAAGAAATATTAATTCCGCCGAAAGCAGAAGAAAAAGATGACAATTTCATGTTAAGTGATGTCCGTGAGGAGACTATATCAGTGGTAGCTGAAGAAACTACGAATCAAGAGAATGAGGCTGCAACAGTATCGGTTATGGAAATCGAAAATCAAGAAAAAGAGGTGGAACCTGTTATGGAAGAATTAACCAAACCACGTTGTATTGAACCTGAAGATAGTATGGAAGAAGGAAAAGCAGAGAGAGTTGCGAATGTAACAGAAACTGTAACATCCCTATTTGATCAAATTAGTACTGAGAGTGAAACTTATAAGAGTTATAAGGTATATATTGTAAGAGAAAGTGATACTTTAGAAATGATTGTAGAAAAATATGGAATAAGTATGGATGAAATAAATGCTTATAATGATACACACGAAATTAAAATTGGAGATAAATTAATTATTCCAAGTATTAATGCTAGAACTTAGAGATTTCTTTAAACAATATGATATTAGACCAAATCAATATCGAAAAGTTGGAAAGGCTATGTTTGTCTCCACCAATCAAGGTACAATAGTTGTAAAGGAAAAAAGTGAAACAATGGATCCACATATTTATGAATATTTAGACTCTCGAAGTTTTAATTATTATCCGCCTCATGTTGGCGAACTTAATGAGCGTTATGAAATTACAAATTATATTGAAGAAATTTCAATGCCAGAAGAACAAAAAATGATGGATATGATTCACTTAGTTGCTCTTTTACACAGTAAAACAACACACTATAAAGAAGTAGACGAAGCTGATTTCAAAAAAATATATGAAGATATTCAAAATAATATTGAATATCTTTATAGCTATTATACAGACTTAATCAGTGTCATTGAAACAAAGGTAATGATGAGTCCAGCAGAATATTTATTAGCACGTAATATTACCAAAATCTTATCTTCTATAAATTATTCAAAACATGAACTAGAAAAATGGTATGAATTAGTTAAAGATAAAAGAAAACAACGATTTGTCGTTGTTCACAATAATCTTTCCATCGATCATTTTATTCGGAATAAAGAGTCTTATTTGGTAAGTTGGGATAGGGCTAAAATTGATTTGCCAATTTTTGACCTTTATAAGCTATACAAAAGGCATGCACTTGATTTTGATTTTGAGACATTGTTGAGTGTTTATGAGAGAAGCTATCCACTATTAGATGAAGAACGAAAATTGTTGTTTATTTTAATTTCACTTCCAGATAAAATAGAAATGGGATCTAGTATTTATGAAACAACAATTGAGATAAGTGAACAGGTCGATCGTCTATTTAAAACAGATAATTTGCTCTCACCATATTATGCGAAAGAAAAAGAAAAATATTCCGACTATAAATAAACAAAGGATGAAAAAATTAAATCTTGTCAATATGAAAAAAGTTAAAATAAGTTGATAGAATAAAAGAATACCCAAGGCGCATAAGCAAAGGAAACATCCTCCTCGTCCACGCCACCAATTATTACATCCATTTGGCATGTTGATCACCTATGATAATATATGACAAGTTCCTAAAACCTATTGTATGTTAACCTAGAAAGAAACAAATTGTTTCTTTTTTCTTTTATTATTTTGAAAATCTAGTATAATAGAAATGAAAGTGGTGATGGTATGATTGAACAATTAACAGAGCAAGAATTCAATCAATATGCGGAATATCATTTATGTAATACGTTCTTTCAATCTTCTTACTGGGGGAAGTTAAAACAATCAACAGGATGGAACTATGAACTTCTCGGTTACAAAGAGGATGGGATTTTAAGAGGGGCAACCTTGTTGTTATCAAAAAAAATTCCCATTATTAATAAAAAAATGTATTATGCTCCAAGAGGATTTTTACTTCATTATGAAAACGCTGAATTAGTACAAAAATTTGTTTTAGCAATGAAAGAATATTTAAAAGGAGGAATCTTTTATAAGATTAATCCTTATGTAGACTATCGATTAAGAAACTCAAATGGAGAGCCCACTAATAATGAAACGAATGAACCTATTGTTTTAAATTTAAAAAAATTAGGATTTGAGCATAATGGTTATACCATTACTTATGGCACCGATTTAGAGCCAAGATGGCTGTCTGTCTTAGATTTAAAAGAAAAAACGGAAGAACAACTGCTAAAAGAAATGCAACCGAATACTCGTTATAGTATCAGGGGATCTTATAAACATGGCTTTAAATTAACAGAAATTGATGATTCTAGAATGTCTGAATTTAAAGAATTAATGCTTCATACAAGTGAACGTAGAGGTTTTATCGATCGACCACTAAGGTATTATCAAGACATGTACCATTCATTTGCGAAAGAGGATAAAATTAAAGTTATGTTAGTCGAATTAGATACTGTTTCTTATTTACAAGAACTAGAAGAAGAAATTACTAATTTAAAAGAGAAAATTGCTAAGTTAGTAGATTTAACCACTAGTAAAGCAACCAGAATGAAAAAAGAATTAGAGTTCGAACTTGCTCATCGTGAAAAAACGATTGAAGAAATAAAAGATTTAAAAGAAAAAAATGGTGAGACAATCGTCGTTGCTGGAGGCCTTTTCATGACTTATGGAACTCAGGTACTTTCTTTATTTGGATGTTCTTATCGGGAATATATGAAGTGGAATCCACAATATTTTTTAAATTTTGAAATGATAAAATACGCTCTTCAACATGGATTTGAAAAATTTAATTTCTATGGAATCACTGGAGAGTTTAGTAAAGATTCTCCAAATTATGGATTATTTGATTTTAAAAGAGGTTTTAATGCTGATGTAGTGGAATTGATTGGTGAATTTACATATGTGCTTTCACCGATTGCAAACCAGTGTTATCAAAGGCTCTTTTGGGTTTACAAAAAAGTAAAAAAAATGAAAAATAAAACGGAAAAGCTGTTTAAAAAGTAGGACTTCTACTTTTTTTTATATCAAAATGTGATATAATAGTGCAAGAATGTACAAGGAGGTTCTTATGATATTTCGTACTTTGACAGAAGATGAATTTCGCTACTTTTTAGATAAGCATCCTCTTAAGACGTTTCTACAAACTCCAGAAATTGCTCATTTGAGAGAATCAATCGGTTGGAAACAACACTATGTTGGGATTGAAGAAGAGAATAAATTAGTGGCGGGAACAATGATGGTTTCTAGAAAAAATCGTTTTGGTGTGGCAGAATTTTATGCTCCAAGAGGATTTTTAATAGATTATCAAAATCAAACACTACTAACTTACTTTGTTCAAAATATTAAGGCGTATGTAAAAAACCAAAAAGGATATGTGCTTAGAATAGATCCTTATTTACCATTTAGACAGCGAGATACCAATGGTGATTTAGTTGAAGGTGGAATCGATAATCAGGCTGTCGTTTCTAACTTAAGATCGCTTGGTTTTAAACAAAAGCAGAATGAAGAACAAGCTAAATGGATGTATGTGTTAGATATAGAAGGTAAAACTTCAGATGAATTAATGAAAAATATGAAGTCTAATACACGTAATAATATTCGAAAAACATTGAAGACAGGTATTGTGTTACAGGAACTTGGTTATGATGAATTAGATCAATTTTATCAAATTATGGTTGATACTGGAAAAAGAAAACATTTTGAGATCCGCTCTCTTGATTATTTTCAAAAAATGTATCAATTATATAAACCGCGAAATGAGATTAAATATTTAGTTGCAAAATTAAATTTAGAGGATTATATTAAAAATATTCAAGTTGAAATTGAAGAAAACTTACGAAAAAAACAATCTCTTAGCGATGCTGCCTACAATGATAGTGCAAAAAAAACAATTGATAAAGATTGTGAAAATTTACAGAAACGAATTGATTACGCTTCTGATATAATGAAAGAAAAAGGAAAAGAAATAACTCTTTCTGGATCTATGTTTGTTATGACACAACCAGAGATTATTTATCTTTCAAGTGGTAATTATGAAGAGTATATGAAATTTTATGCACAGTATCGAATCCAATGGGAAATGATACAATATGCTGTAGAGAATGGATTTAAGCGCTATAATTTCTATGGAATTATGGGGAACTTTGATCCCAATGACCCAGACTATGGAATTTATAGTTTCAAAAAAGGATTTAATGGATATGTAGAAGAATTGATTGGAGAGTTTGAACTTCCAACTAGTGTATGGTACAATTTTATTAAATTAATACATCGTTAATGAAAAATGGAGGATGATTTTATGGAGCAGTATTTGCCTGATATCTATCAACAAAGCATCTATGCTGTAGATTATAAAAAATTAAAAGAGCGAGGAATTAAATGTATTCTATTTGACTTAGATAATACTTTAGTTCCATATCAGATAAAAACACCTCCAGAGAAGTTAATTTCTTTCATAGGTGAGTTGAAAAAAGAATTTAAAATAGTTTTATTTTCCAATAGTCCTAAAAGTCGTCTTCGACCATTTAAGGAACAATTAGAAGTGGATTGTTTAGCAAGTGCTTGTAAGCCTTCTTCGTATAGTTTTTTTAAGGTTTTAAACGAGTACCGATACAACGTAAATGAAGTTGTTATTATTGGTGATCAACTTATTACGGATATTATTGGAGGAAACAAAGTTGGGATAACAACCATTTTAATAAATCCTGTCAGTACGAAAGATCCCTGGTGGACTGCGATTAATCGTTCTCGCGAACGACGAATCATGAAAAAATTAAACGACCGTGATTTATTCTTCAAGGGGAGGTATTATGATTAGAAAATGTCTTGGATGTGGAGCCATATTTCAAAATGAGTCGGCAGAGGTGGATGGCTATGTAAAAGATCCAGAGACAGCAGTGTTGTGTGAACGTTGTTTTCGGATTAAACATTATAGTGATTACAAACAAGTAGTAAAAACGAATCACGATTTCATGCCAATTTTAAAAGAAATAAATAATACGAATGATTTAGTTTTAATTGTTGCTGACTTATTTTCACTAAGTGAAAGTTTAGAATTTTTTGGGGAGAATCTGTCAAATCCGATGATGTTAGTTTTAACAAAACGTGATATCCTACCTTACTCGATAGCAGATGAAACTTTGTTATCACATTTGAATTTAAAATTAAATCCGATTGATATACAAATTATTAGTAGTTATAAAAATTATGAATTAGATTCTTTAATGGAGAAGATTCATAACTATAAAAAGACTAATAGGATTTATATTGTCGGTTATACCAATGCTGGAAAGTCGACAATGATTAATCATATTTTGAAGCATTATTATCGCTCGGAAATTGATATTACGACGAGTCCATTACCATCGACGACACTTTCTTCAATTGTAATTGATTTACCTGATCTAACTATTGTTGATACTCCTGGCTTCTTAGAAGAAGGAAGTATTGTAGATCAGTTAGCAGGTAATGATTTAAAAAAGGTATTACCAAAAAAAGAAATCAAACCAATTACTTATCAAATGAAAACAAAGCAGACAATTATAATAGATCATTATGCACATTTTACTTGCCTTACACCAAATGACTGTACCTTCTTTTTGTCAAATAGCTTAACTCTTAATCGAACATTTAAAGATGTTGAAAATGAAAGATTTAAACGTTACCAAATCAAGGTTAAAGAAGGTCAAGATATTGTGATCAGTGGTCTTGGATTTATAAAATGTAGGAAGACCGGAACATTTGAAATTTATACATTTCCTAACGTTAAAATATTTACACGAGACAGTCTCATTTAGAGACTTTTTTGTATGCACTTGGATTATTTCATGATATAATGGATAAGAATAGAGGTGTGACATGCTTGGGAAAATTATTTCAATTGAAGATAACTTCGTTTTAGTAGAACTAGAAAAAGATCCAGCAGAATATGGTCATTTAATTAATTATCATGCTGTCATTAAGGATGAATATAATCTAGTTGGTGAGATTTTTGATGTGCGTAAAAATATTGCTTACATTAATTTATTGGGTGAGATGAATGATAAAAATTTTGTTTTTGGTGTTATTCGTAAGCCTAGTTTTGGGGCACCTGTTTATTTAATCTCAGATGATTTAGTAAGCTCGATAATAAGTATACCAAACTTTAAAGAGGATAAACATTTAAAAATTGGTAAGAGTCCAATTTATCAAAATGTTACCGTATCAGTGCCAATTAATGATCTTTTTAGTAATCATTTTGCCATCTTTGGAAGCACTGGTAGTGGTAAGTCTTGTGGAGTTGCTAGGATTCTTCAAAATTTATTTCATAAAAAAGATGCGATTCCATATCGTGCTAGTATTGTTTTGTTTGATGCCTATGGTGAATATCACAATGCCTTTGAAAGTTTAAACGAGATAGTACCTGAAATCCATTTTAAAACTTATACGACCAATCTTGAAAAAGATCATGTGCTTCATATCCCATTATGGCTTTTAGGGGTTGATGATATTGCACTTCTTTTAGGTGCTGAAAAACATACACAGCTTCCAATTATTGAAAAGGCCATGAAATTAGTTACAATCTTTGGAAAAAAAGAAGAAGATGTAATCAAAAGTAAAAATGATATTATTGCAAGAGCAATTTTAGATATTTTATCGAGTGGTCGTCAAGCTGCTCAAATTCGAGATCAAGTCGTATCTGTACTTTCCTATTACAATACCAAGGAATTAAATTTGGATACACCAATTTACCAACCGGGATATACAAGACCAGTAAAGCAATGTTTAATGATTGACCAAACTGGAAAAATGCGTGATATGGAATTGGTGATGAACTTCTTAGAAAGTTTCTGTACAGAAAGCTATGAATTAGAATTGCCAGATGGAAGTTTTTATTATACTCTTGATGATTTGCGAGACGCTTTTGATTTTGCTCTTATTTCAGAAGGTGTACTAAAAAGTGATAAGATTTACGATGAGTCAAATGTACTTAAAGTACGATTGCACTCTTTAGTAAATAGTCCTGATCGGGCTTATTTTGATTATCCGAGATATATCGATCGCAAAAGTTATATTCGAGAACTTTTAACAGCAACGGATGGAAGAAAAGCGCAAATTGTGAATTTCAATATCAATTTTGTCGATGATCGTTTAGCAAAGAATATTACAAAGATTTATTCTAAGCTACTATTTGATTATGCGAAAGATTCTGGAGCAAGAGGAACGCTTCCTTTCAATATAATTTTGGAAGAAGCACATCGATATGTTCAAAATGATGATGATGCATTCCTCCTTGGCTATAATATTTTTGAAAGAATTACCAAAGAGGGAAGAAAATACGGTGTTTTACTCGGATTGATTTCACAAAGACCAAGTGAATTATCAGAAACTGTTTTATCACAATGTAGTAATTTCTTTATATTTAAAATGCTTCATCCAAGAGATGTTGATTATATACGGGATATGGTTCCTAATATTACAACTGATATAGTAAAACGTTTGCGTATATTACAACCAGGTAACTGTATTGCCTTTGGTAGTGCATTTAGTTTACCAGTATTAATTAAGTTAGATATGCCAAATCCTGCACCGACTAGCAGTAGTTGTGATATGTCTGATATTTGGTTTATTAAGAAAAATTGAATTTGCTTGGTGCAAATTCTTTTTTATAGGTGCTGAATATGATATAATAAAACTATTTGGGAGGGATTCTATGAGCGTACAAATTGCTAAAGTAGAAGATGTTATGAATATTGTTGGTGTTCAGAGCTATCTAGATGCCCTTTCACTAGATAATAAAAAATTAATCTACGATGGTTATCAAAAAATGACTAGTTGGCTATCTTTTCAGTTTCATTACGATGACTGTAATATCGAACTTGTGATTGATAAAAAGAATACTGTAAAACAAATGCGCTGCAGTTGTGGTAAGGATAACTGTCCCCATCTAGCACTTGCGGTTATGTACATTCTTTCTCATAGTGATATTTTGGAAGAAGCTATTGCCGATATAAAAAGTGATTATGATGAAGAGTTTAATCAGCAATTATTTGCTTATTTAAATGATCAAAAACATTCTAAGAAAAAGGTTGATTTAGAGATTACATTAAAAGATTTAGGAAATTTTAAATATGAATTGCAATTAAAGATTGGTTATGATAAAAAATACGTTTTAAAAAGACGTCTAGAATCTTTCTTTGAAACGATGGAAAAAGGAACCGGTGAGGTAGAATTTGGAAAGAATTTCATCTATAGTCCAGAACAGTGTTTTTTTGAATCATCTGATAAAGAATTGATCGATTTTGTAAAATTTTATATTGATGCTGCTAAAGAGGATGATTCAAGATATTATGGTTATTATCCAAAAACGGTTAGTGCCATTCTTTTAACAGGATCGACTTTAGAAAAGTTTCTGAATTTAATTGAGAAAAGAAATTTTTCATTGGAAAGAGGGTATCAAGTATATCAATATGATGGAGTCATGTTTGATTCACCCATTAAAGTATCTTTAAGTGAAATTGCTGATAAAATGGAAGTATTACTTGATTATCCAGAATTAACTCCATTAACTTCTGATTTCTCTTATCTATATGATGAAAGCAAAGTCTATTTTATCGGGAAAGAAAATGGAAAATTATTTCAATTTTTAAGTGATTCAGATAAGAAGAAAATTTATTTTAAGAAAGAGGAATATGGAACTTTCTCTAACTTACTATTCCCAAGATTAAAGAAAGTTTCTTCTGATTTTCAAATGACTGAATCCTTAAAAAAAACTTTTTTAATTGAGAATTTTAATGTAAAGTATTATTTTGAGAAAAACAATGACTTAATTATCAGTCATATCAAGTTATGTTATCAAGATCAAGAACAAGATATTATGGATATGAGTAATCAGATAGGAGAGTCTTATTTTGTTCGTGATATTGAAAAAGAAAAAAAATATATTGAGACATTATATGAAAATAATTTTGTTTATAATGCGAGCGAAAAACAGTTCGTACTAACACCAGATGAGGATATAATTGCCTTTTTACAAAATGGGTTACCGAAGATTAGTGAAAAATACGATACTTTTGTGTCAAAGAATCTAAAGGATATTCGTTTCTATCCAAAAACGAATATTCGAAGTTCGTTTGGGATAGGATCAGATAATATTTTAAAATATGAATTTGAAATTGAGCATGTTGATTCAAATGAGATTGAACGAATACTCAGCGCAATTAAAATGAAAAAAAAATATTATCGATTAAAAAGTGGAGATTTTATTGCACTTGATGATAAACTAGAACAATTTGAACAATTAACATCAGATTTAGATATTCCGTTACAGCAGTTAAAATCTGGTAGAGCAGAATTACCAAAATATAAAAGTATGTTGATTGAGGATAAATATGATTTTGTCGAATACGATAGTAATTTTAGTAATCTTATATTAAAGATGAACCAATTTAAGAATATTAATATTACTTTTAGTAGTAAAGATAAAAAAATACTTCGAGAGTATCAGCAAACTGGTATTAAATGGATGTTAATGCTATCAAAGTGTGGATTTGGTGGTATTCTAGCCGATGAAATGGGACTTGGAAAATCCATTCAAACTATTTATTATATGAAATTTCGTTTGCTAGAGAATCCGAATGAACGTTTTTTAATAGTCGTTCCTACCTCGTTAATTTATAATTGGGCTCATGAATTTGATAAATTCGGTTCAGATATTAGTTATGAAGTTATCAACGATTTAAAGAGTAAAAGAGTCAATCGAATTGCTGAATCAGATGCATCTGTATTGATTACAACATATGGGCTACTAAGACAGGATATCGAATATTATCAACAAATGCATTTCAATACTTGTATTATTGATGAAGCACAAGCAATTAAAAATGTTACTACGGAAATGAGTAGATCCGTTAAACAAATTCAAGCGGATACCAAATTCGCACTTACAGGAACTCCTATTGAAAATTCGGTATTGGAACTTTGGAGTATCTTTGATTTCATTTTACCGGGATTACTACCAAATCTAACCCAATTTCGTAATATGTATAGTGTCAAGATGATAGAAGAAGAAGCTGATTGTTTGTTACATTTAAATAAGCAGATTTCTCCTTTCATTTTAAGAAGACGTAAGAGTGATGTTTTGTTAGATTTACCAGATAAGATTGAAAATAATGTGCTAGTAGAATTAAATGAGGAACAGAAAAAACTTTATTTTGCTCAATTACAAAAGACAAAAAAAGAAATTGATGATTCTTTAGGAAAAGATGGATTTGCGAAAAATCAAATTTTAATTTTATCGTTGCTGACAAAACTTCGACAAATCTGTATTGATCCTCGTCTTATTACCGAGAATTATAACTCTACTAGCAGTAAGTTTGAAACATTAATTGAGATATTAAATGGTGTTATTTCGAATGGTCATAAGGTTTTAATTTTTTCCCAGTTTCCATCTGCTCTTCGACTTTTAAAGGAATCGTTAGAAAAAGAAAAAATTACTTATTACTATTTAGATGGCAGTACCAAAAGTAAAACACGATTGGAATTGGTTGATTCTTTTAATAAAAATTTAACTAATGTATTTTTAATCTCTCTTAAAGCTGGCGGAACTGGTTTAAACTTAACGAGTGCCGATATTGTAATTCATTTGGATCCTTGGTGGAATCCACAGATTGAGAATCAAGCCACTGATAGAACTCATCGAATCGGTCAAAAAAATGTTGTAGAGGTTATCAAACTAATTGCCAAAGGGACAATTGAAGAAAAAATAATTGAATTACAAAGTAAGAAGAAAAAACTAAGTGATCAAGTAATTGAAGGCGAAGATCGAGATCAAATCGTCTTTTCAAAACTGACTGAGAAAGAATTGAGGGAAATTTTAGAAAATTAAGGAATATATTTCCTTTTTTTGTTTATAATATGTGTGGTTCATTCTATTTTATTTAAGTGCAAGGATTTTATTTTTATTCGATAAAATAAGCCTAATCCATTGTGTTTTTTCTAAAAATATGATAAAATGGAACATGTTTCGGTTAGAAGACGGAGGAGTAAAATATGAAAAAAACAAAAATTATTTGTAGCATTGGACCGGTTAGTGTTAACCCAGATGTTATGGAGCAAATGGTTCGTGTTGGTATGAACGTAGGGCGTATCAATTTCTCACATGCTACAATTGAAGAAAGAGTGAATGCAGTATCTGCAATCAAAGAAGTTCGTGAAAGAACTGGTGCACATGTTGCGATTTTATATGATACAAAAGGACCTGATATGAGAACAGGTATGTTTGAAAATGATAAAATTGAACTAGTTGATGGTAAATCAATTCGCATCGTTAAAGAGGATGTTCTAGGAACTGCAGAAAAAATCACTCTTAACTATAAGAATGTTTTAAATAATGTAAAACCTGGAGATAAAATCTTAATTGATGACGGGTTACTTACATTAGAAGTAACAGATACGGATGAAGAAGGTGTTACTTGTACAATCGTTCATGGTGGAGTTATTAAGAGTCGTCGTGGAATGGCTATTCCAGGTGTTGATCTAGAAATTCCTTTCATTAGTGAACAAGATAAAGAAGATATTATCTATGCTTGTGAACATGAAGGAGACTTTTTAGCATTATCATTTGTTACTTGTGCACAAGATGTTCTAGAAGTAAAAGAAATTTTAAAAGCACATAATCGTGAAGATATGCAGATTATCTCAAAAGTAGAAAGCAGAACAGCTGTTAATAATTTAGAGGAAATTATTGAAGTATCAGATGGTATTATGGTTGCCCGTGGAGATCTTGGTGTAGAAGTTCCAATGCATGAACTACCAATTCTTCAAAAATTAATGGTGCAAAAATGCCGTGAAGCAGGTAAATTCTGTATCGTTGCTACAGAAATGTTAGCTTCAATGTACGAAAGTGCTAGACCAACAAGAGCAGAAGTTTCAGATATTGCTAATGCTGTGATGGATGGTACTGATGCTATCATGTTAAGTGGTGAAACAACAATTGGTAAACATCCAATTGATGCGGTAAGATATATGGCTGAAATTGCACAAAATGCTGAAGATCATACTGATTTTGAAAATGTATTTGAATCTAGTAGAGAAACAGATATTACTGAAGTTATTGCAGAAAATGTTACTCATGGTGCTGGTATGCTTGGTGCTAAAGTTATCGTTGCTGCAACTATGTCAGGATATACAGCTAGAAGAATTAGTAATTTAAAACCAGAATCTTTAATTTTAGCTACAGTTCCAGATGAAAAAGTTGCTAGAGCACTTTCTCTTAACTGGGGAGTATATTCAGTTGTTACTGGAGAATACAATTCAACAGATGAACTTGTAGAAGATGGAAAAGCACAAGCTATTAAATTTGGAAATCTACAACAAGGTGATAAAATCGTTGTTACTGGTGGATTCCCAAATATTAAAGATAAAAAAGTTACTAACTTTATGAAAATAGAAGAAGTTTAATCTTCTATTTTTTTTCGCATATAATTTACTGGTGATAGAATGGAACAATTTGACTTTCAAGGCAGTAAGAAAAGAAAGCATTACTTTGAAGGTTGGTATTACAAAAATGTTCAAGAAGATATGTTTTATTCTCTAGCGGTAATACCCGGAATCTGTTTGAATGGAGAGGATTCCCACGCCTTTATACAGTTAAATGATTCGGCGAAATCTTATTATTTTAGGTATCCATTAGATCAGTTTGCTTTAGCAAATGATTGTATCTGGATTGGAACAAGTTATTTTGGCAAAGATCAATTATTTTTAGATATTGATAAAGAGATATCTATTCATGGAAAATTAGAATTTACTGATTTAACACCACTTAAGAAGACATGGTATCGTCCAACTATTATGGGACCATTTTCCTATTTTAAAATGCAATGTAATCATGGGATTATAAGTTTAAAACACAGTATTAGTGGAACTCTTACAATTGATGGGAAAGAAGTTTGCTTCGATAGAGGGCTTGGTTATATGGAAAAGGATTATGGGACTTCTTTTCCGAAAGATTATATCTGGTGTAGTGCCAACTGCAGTGTCAATCACGATAGTTCCTTCTTCTTTTCGGTAGCACATATACCTTTTTGGGGGCTTTCTTTTAAAGGGTTTATTTGTATTCTTTTCGTTGATGGTAAGGAATACTCATTCTGTACTTATAATAGAGCAAAGATAAAAGAGATATTTGTTAAAGATGGATTATTAAAAATTCGTTTAAAAAAGGGTGATTTGATATTAGAGGTACAGTGTTATTATGATCAAGATCATCTTTTATTAGCGCCAAAAAAGGGACAGATGATTGTTCCAATTAAAGAATCTTTAGATGCGACTATGAAAGTAAAGTTATTTGAAAATAATAAATTGATCTATTCTGATTTATTTTTAGCTGGGGGATTAGAAATAAAAAAAGAACCAGAAGGTTCTAAAAAATAATTGGTATGTTTTTATATTCTGCTTCAATTAATTTAATCTTTTCTTTTTCATTTAAAGTACAAGCATAGACACAAGTTGATCTAAGTTCTAGATCGAGCATTGGATGTTTTAAACTAGAATAATTGCTGATAATTGGAACATTTACTTGATCTTTAATCTTTTTTAAATGATTTCTTCCAACGTTAGAAAATCCCAGTATACGAATATAGGCAATGTGATTGAATTGTTCTTTTTCTTCTTTTGAAAAGCTTGTTAAGATATGTAAAAACATACGATTTAGTTTATTGTAGGTATAGCGCTTTGTTTTTACTTTTAATATAAGATCATTAATATCTTTTGACTCTAAGATATATTTTGTAATTCTATTTTCAATTCCTTCATCTACCGTCAGATATTGCTCTAAATGGGGTTCTGTCATAATTTTGTATTTCAAATATGGAAAGTAATCGTTTGAAAAGTGGAGTGAAGTTAAATATTTTAAGGTTTCTTTGGGTACATAAGGAGCAACATTTTCTCCATGTTCCAATGCGTACCGAATACTGCTCGCACTAGTAATTGAATCATTCAATTCTAAACTGTTATAATCATTGTTTCTTTTAATCGTAATTGGGACGATTTTACTTTCCTGTTTTAGTATTTCTCTAATGTAGGTAATACCTAGTGTATCGTTTGGTTTTGTAATCTTTTTCCCAGTAAAGTCATATAAAGCTTTTGCTAAGGCACTAGGATAATTGATTCCTTCTTTTAGATATTCCTTTACCCGCTTGTCATAGTCTTTACTAAAAACTTGTATTTTAGCGAATTCTGTAAGTTGTTCAACATTATTGCTCTCACTTCCAAATACTAGATAATTTACTTTTAATTCTGATAATAATTCAATACTTGCTTGGGCGAATGTATCCGCACTTTGTGTAGCAAATACATAAGGGAGTTCAACAACTAAATCAACACCAAAAGAAAGGGCGATTTCAGTTTTTTTCCATTTATCGATAATGCTTGGAACTCCGCGTTCTGTGAAATTTCCACTCATGACTAAAATAATCTTCGCATCTGGAAAACGTTTCTTTATTTGCTCTAAATGATACAAATGTCCGTTATGAAACGGGTTATACTCACATATAATACCTACAATCATGTTACCACCTAGCATAATCTTATCATAAATTGATTGAAAAATATACTAGTTTATGATAGAATAGGGTTGCTTAAGGAGGCAATTTATGAAATTTGACATTACAAAACTAAAAAGTGGAATTGTAGATGAGATTCCAGTTGATATGAATTATACTTTTTCGAATGATCAATTAACTGGTACAGATCTTCTAGAATTAAACGATGTTCAAATTGTAGGTAGTATTTTTATAAATTCTGCAGATTCTTATGAACTTCATTTAACAGTTAGTGGAGTAATGGTACTTCCTTGTGCGATTACTTTAAAACCTGTTTCAAATCCATTTGAACTTACTATTGATGGAGATATTGAAGATTTTAAAAAAGATTTTGAAGAAATTACAATAAAAAGTGAAAATACTATTGATATTTTCCCGATTATATGGGAAAATATACTAATGGAAATTCCCATGAGAGTGGTAAGTGAAGACGCCTCTTTAGAGACAATATCTGGAGATGGTTGGAGAGTTATCACGGATCAAGAAGAGAGTGCAGATTTAAACCCGGCACTTCAACAATTAAAGGATTTATTTCGATAAGGAGAGAGGTGTGAACATGATGAAACTAGAATTGCAATTATTCGCCGTACCATTCCGTAAAGTTAGTAAAACACGTGGAAGAAAACGTCGTACTCATTATAAAATTTCTGAAAACGGTGTAACTACTTGTCCAAAATGTGGGGCAACAGTAAGACCTCACCGTGTATGTGCTGCATGTGGTACTTACAAAGGGAAAGAAGTTATTACAAAAGAAGCAGAATAATTGCTTTTTTTTTTGAAAAAAGTTATAATTGTTCTAAGGTAGGTGCGCTATGAAAAAAGGATTTACACTACTTGAAATGCTTGCAGTTATTATTATTATCGCAATGCTTTCTTTAACAATGTTTTCGGCTGTACGTAATCAAATTCAGTCACAAAAGGGAAAAATGAGTGAAACAACTGAAAAACTAATTAAAAGTGCGGCTGATATTTATGTAACCGAAAGACCTAAAGCTTATCCAATGAATTCAGGTAGCTTTTACTGTGATATTACTATAAAAAAATTAATTAATAATGGTCTTTTAAAGAGTCCTATTAAAGATTTTAAAACTGGTAAGGAAATAGATGTTAATAAAATTGTAAAAGTTACAGTGAATGGTAATACATATGAGTATGAAATCATCGCTTCTGATGGATGTAAGTAAAAAAGAATAACATATAAAAACCACAGATTTGTGGTTTTTATACTATATTAACTCAATCATTCGTTTTACTAATTCACTTGATTTATGAGCAGCAACAATTTCAAAATCATCGGCTCCATCTGCAAAATCAGAAATAGTGCGAATCGCAATAAACGGAATATTATTTTTTCTACAGATATGTCCAATACTTCCACTTTCCATATCGACCGCATATGCTCCTGTTTTGCTATAAATTTTATCTCTCATAATAGAATCTGTTACAAAGCAGTCTCCACTACAGATTGGTGCTATATAATATGATTCCTTTTTCATTGCCTGTTCGGCAATCTCAATTAACTTTTGATCCGCTTTTATCATGCCTTCATCTGGAACAGAGAAGGCCATAACACGTACTGGTTCAAAGTCATGATATGTAACAGTACTAGAAATAACGGTATCAAGTAGTTTGATATCTTCTTTTAAACTTCCTGCACACCCAGAATTAATCATATAATTTATAGGATAATGATCAATTAAATACTGTGTCATTGCTCCAGAGTTTACTTTTCCAATTCCACTATTCGCAACAATTAAATTTTTATTATCATAAGTACCTGTATAAATTTCTTTATCATCTATTTTTTTTAAATGAAACATTTTTATGAACTGTTCGATCTCTGCTTCAAATGCTCCAATAATTCCAATTATCATATATTATACTCCTCTTTTATTTGCTTATAAGTTTCATCCCATATACTATTGTATTCATCAGCACTATAAGTCTTTAAGTTTTTGATTTGATTTTTGATTCGTCTTACAAATTGCTCATTTATATCTTTTCCATATTTAATTCCCACTAGAATTAAATTACACCACTCAGGATTTTCCTCATAATAGGAACTGTTTAAATAACTTGATTGAATCTTTTCATAATCTATTTTAGTAGATAACTTTTGAATGGTAAATGTTTTAGTTTCAGTATCGTAAATTCCATAAGAATAAAATGGACTATCAATAGGACATCCAATCGATCCGGGATTTAAAAATTGTTTTCCCCGATAGAGTATCGATTTTATTTGATGAGTATGACCAGAAAGGCATACATCGAAATCATATTGTTCTATTAATTTATCATAATCCATATTTGATTTTAATGAGGGATTATCCCCATGTATTAATAAAAATTTGATATTATCTTTTTCTATTAATAAGAGTTTTGGTAAATTCATAATGATGTTAATTGATTTTGCAGTTAGGTGATTTTTAGTATGAAAAAGTGGTCTAGTATTATTAAAGCCATCGAATTTAACATCATTTTTAATAATACTGATAATATAGTTTTCTCGATTTCCTAAAATAACATTTGAACTTGTTTTTGTTACGATATCTAAAACTTCATTATCCATAATCCCATCGGTAATCATATCACCCAAAAAGAAAAAATCATCGACTTTCTTACTTTTCGCATCTTTAATTGCTTTTTCTAAAATAATCCCATTGGAATGAATATCACTTATCACTGCTATCTTCATAGTTTCACCAGTATCTATTATACTGAATTAATGTTTGTAACGCAAGGATTCATTTGATATGTTAAAAATAATTCCAACGATTATCATATAACTAAGTAAACTCGAACCACCATAGCTAATAAATGGTAATGTAATTCCAGTAATTGGCAGAATACCGTAAGTCATACCGATATTTTGTACCTGCTGATAGATCAACATTCCAACGATTCCTGCAATCATATAGCGATTCTGATTGGAATCTGTTTTAAGAGCCGTTAAAATTAGTTTTATATCAAAAAAAGCCAGAAGTAATAATAGAAAAAAGGATCCAATTAGGCCAAAGTTACTGGCAAAAACAGCAAAAATAAAATCTGTCTGTGCTTCAGGAAAATAAAGAGGAGTATTTCTAAATCCATGACCCCATAGACCAGCAGAACCAATTGCTGTACTTCCATGTACTAATTGATAACCACTTTTATTTGACCAATCCAGTAAACGATCTACTCTTAAAAAAAAGGAAGTTCCAAATAATTTTATGAAATATTCCTGATTGATAAAATAGAAGAATAGAACAATTCCTATTGCAATACCAAAAATAGAAAATAAGAGGATAAACCAACGATAACGAATTCCAGCTATAAAAAGCATGACAATCGCAATTAGTAAATAGATAAAAACAACGCCTGTATCAGGCTGTAAGAATGTTAAAGCACTAGGTAAAATTAAAATAATTCCAACTTTAACCAAGAAAAAAAATTCTTCTTTCACAGTCGGGTTAACATGATTTTCATGGAAGTCATGAATTACTTTACTAAGTATTAAGATTAAAATAATTTTCATAAATTCGCTTGGTTGAATAGTACCTACTTTAGGAATAGAATACCAGCACCTTGCGTCATTGATTGGTTTAGCAAAAAAGAGTAGACCAAGAAGAGCTAGATTGCCAAGCCAATATAATTTCCAAGCATGTTTATAGATAAAGTCGTTACCGATATACATTAGAATATAAACAATTCCAAACCCTAATAAATACCAAATAAATTGTTTCATGGCTAGGTCTTGCATTTTATCATCTAAAATTGTTTGCGCACTATAAATTGTTACTATACTAATAATGGCTAAAAGAAGTACGGATATAAATAGAAATGGATCGACTTTATATTTTGATATGTTCCGCATATAATCACCTTTGTTTCATCTTAACGCAAAACATTGCTGGATACAAGGAATCTCTATTTCTTCGACAAAGATTTTAAGGACTGTTCAAGAGACGATTTTTATAGTATAATAATAATGGTGATGAAAGTGGAATACTTACAGTATTTGATTATTATTGTTGTATTAGTGCTTATTGCATTAGCAATTGCAAAATCAAAAAGAAAAGATTTCAAATTAGAAGCAAATAAATTAGTATCTTATCTAGGAGGCCGTAAAAACATTATCAGTTATGAAGTCAATAAATCTAGATTTATTGTCGTAGTAAATGATGTTTCAATCGTCAATAAAGATGGAATTCAGAAGATGGGTGCGCAAGGGATTGTCGAAGTTGATAATCAACTTAAAATTATTTTTGGTGATGATGCTAGACAATTAAAAAGGCAAATAGACGACCTAAAGTGACAAAAAGTCACTTTTTTTCATAATTCGACAACATATGACACGCAATTTTTGTATGATCATGTCGAGGTGAGGGAAATGAGTCTATTCGAGACCTTATTAATCAATATCATTTTTATTTTATTTCCACTTTTGTTATGTTTAATGTATCAGACTTATAATCAGGTTTATGACCGTGATAAAAATAATTTATTTTTAGATTGTGCACTTTGTACATCTTTCTATTTTATTGTTCGTTTTGGTAGTACCGATTATTCTTTTCTACCAAGTCTACTTTTAAATATTCCACTTATGGTAGCTTACATGAAAAAACGAATGATCAGTATCTTCTTTTTATCCATTTGCTCCGTTATTTATTTTCATCAAATATTGTTTGTACCTTATTGGATTTTAATTATTGAATACCTTGCGTATCTTGTTCTCCTGTTCCTTTATAAAAGAGAGTATTTGAAAGAAAGTATCTTTTTTAATAGTTTGATATTAACAAAGATTTTCTTTTTTTGTCTAACTAACTATTTATTTTATATTTTTCCAATTGATAATTGGAATCAGCTAATCATGTCCTATTTCATCCTTTTTAGTTTTTATGTCATTACTCAATTTATTTGGTATCTCTTTTTAAAAACAGAAGAAATAATGGCGCTTCATCAGACAATTCGTGATTTTGAAGAGGAAAAACAAATACGCTCTTCTCTCTTTAAAATAACGCATGAAATTAAAAATCCAATTGCGGTATGTAAAGGGTATTTAGATATGTTTGATGTCAATAATGTAGAACATAGTCGCAAATATGTTCCTATTTTAAAAGAAGAAATCGCTAGAGTATTAATTCTATTACAGGATTTTCTATCAATTACTAAAATTAAAATAGAAAAAGATATTGTTGATTTTAATGTATTAGTAGAGGATACTGTGCGCAATTTCGATATTTTATTAAAGGAAAATGATGTTTTATGCAAAGAAGAAATTGCTGATGAGGAATGGTATTTCATGGCAGATTATAATCGATTAAGTCAAGTTTTAATCAATATGATAAAAAATAGTATTGAAGCTATTCCAGAAGATCAAAAAGGAGAAATCAAAATTAAAACTTCTATCAAGAAGAATTATCTCTGTGTGACAATTGAGGATAACGGAAGTGGAATTTCAAAAGAAAATTTAAGAAGAATGAAAGAACCTTTTTTTACAACAAAAGCGAATGGAACTGGATTAGGTGTTTATCTATCGTCTGAAATTATGAAAGCTCATGGAGGACTAATGCGCTATTATTCAAAAGAGGGAATTGGTACTACTGTCGTTTTATCTTTTCCATATGAAAAAATATTATAAAAAAAGACATTAAGGTTTCTTAATGTCCATAATTACGGGTAGAATAATTGGTTTTCTACCTGTTTTTTCATAGGTGTAAGCCGTAATTGTATTTGTGATTTCATTTTTTATATCAGCATAATTGATCTTATCATTTAATTTAGACAAGATTGCTTTTTTGCTAATGGTTTCAAGATTGCGTAGCAATTCTTCATTTTCATTTACTAAAACAAATCCGCGAGTTGTAATATTTACTTTTCCAAGTAGTTTTCCATTGCTAACATCAATGTTAGCAATTACTACAATAATACCGTCATTTGCCATAATCTTTCGGTCTTTAATGACCGCTGCGCCAACTTCACCGATTCTATTTCCGTCAACGTAAACATCACCTGATGGTATTAAACCACCTTTTGTAATATTACCTTTATACATAGAAAGAACCTCTCCGTTGCCTAATACAAAAGTATTTTCTTTTGGAACGTCACATAACACTGCTAAATCTGCATGTGCTTTCAACATTCGATATTCACCATGGAATGGCATAAAGTATTTTGGTTTCATTAGACGAATCATTAATTTTAATTCTTCTTGACTACCATGTCCAGAAGTATGGATATCACTTAGAGAAGTGTTTGTGTAAACTCGAACTCCTTTTAAATATAATTTATTAATTGTTCTAGAAACACTTAATCCATTTCCTGGTATTGTCGACGATGAGAAAATTACTACATCATCTGGTTGTAATCTTATTTGTTTATGACTTCCATTGGCAATTCTAGTTAATGCTGCAAGTGGCTCTCCCTGACTTCCTGTACATAGAATACAGATTTTACTTGGAGGGAGATGATTTGCTTCTTCTGGACTAATAAAGATATCTTTATGTTTAATATATCCACCTTCAATAGAAATTTCTATATTGTTTTCCATACTACGTCCGAAGGTAACAATCTTTCGATCATTTCTCTTACATGTATCAACGATATGTTTTAAACGGTAAATATTAGAAGAAAATGTTGCAATAATGATACGACCTGTTTCACGTTTAAAAATTTCGGATAAGGCGTTATCAACTTTTGATTCACTCGCACTCATACCTTCATTTAAGGCATTTGTACTATCACTCATAAGTAATGTTACCCCTCTTTTTCCAAGAGAAGCCATCTTATGAATATTTGCCATTGGCCCAATTGGTGTTAAATCAAATTTAAAGTCACCAGTTGTGACAATAGTGCCATTTGGTGTTGTAATACAAATACCATGTGAATCTGGAATAGAGTGTGTTGTTCTGAAAAATTCAACTTCAATATATTTATATTTAACTTTCGTTGTTTCATCATAAACAACTAAATTTTTATAATTTATATTTCGATCTTCTAATTTTTTTCGAATCAATCCAACCGCTTGGTTGGGTGCATATATGACAGGAATATTAACACTTTGCAATAAAAATGGTATTCCTCCAATATGATCCTCATGTCCGTGTGTGATAAATAAAGCTTTAATTTTATTTTCATTTTTCTTTAAGAATGTAAAATCAGGAATGACATAGTCTACCCCCATAAGATCTCCTTCAGGAAAAATGACTCCCGCATCCGTTATAATTAGTTCGTTATTATGCATTACACAATACATATTTTTACCGACTTCACCTAGGCCACCTAAAGCAAAAATCTTGGTGTCCTCGTTGTTAAAAAATTTCATTAAAAACTCCTTTCTTACAAGATTTGAAATCTAACTCAATCATTATATCTTGTTTTTTTCATTTTTGCAAGTTTGATTTCATATATCGAGTAATATTTCTTTTGACAATTGATTTATCTTATATTACAATTAGATTGTAGAATACTAGTAATGAGGGGCGAGAATCGATTATGAATAAAAAAAGTTTGAAAAATCCAGTTAAAAAGGTGATAAACCGTAAGTTTTGGGGATTTACATTAGTAGAATTACTAGCAGTAATCGTAATATTATCAGTGATCGCACTGATTACAACCCCAATCGTGTTAAGTCAGATTGAACAAGCCAAAAAAGGTGGTTTTGTTACAAGTGCGAAAAATGTACTAGATGCTGCCGATATCTATGTTAGTAATGATCAAAAAATTGATCCCAATGGATCAGATGTAAAAATACTAGAAATTAAGAATAAAGAGAAAGTAACAGGACTCGTCTTTCAAAATAAAGATGCAGAATATGTTCTAAAGGATTTCACCGACGGAAACTATTGTGCTTCAGGTCCTAGAAATGATCTCATCGTAAGAAAAGGAGACTGTACTGGAGAAACTGATCTATATGCCAGTCTTTCTTTATCTGTCAAAGAGAAAACAACAAGAAAGATCACCGTAATAGCGACTGCTTCAGATGATACAGGTATTTCAGGATATTCTTATTGTGTCGCTGATTGTGAGAATGATTCCAATTGGAAGAACAGTAGTAAAAATGAATATACCTTTGATTCTTTAAGATATAGTAAGAAATATGAGATCCATGTAAGGGTCATCAATCGAATTGATAAGGTAACAGAGAAGACGATTGAAGCTGTAACAGAAGCTTTACCAACTGCAACTTATTCGGTTAAAGAAAGTGGATGGACAAAAAGTAAGACGGTAACGATTACCTATCCAAATAATGTTGAGAACTATCTCATTATCCATAGTGGAACTGCTAAGATGAATGGAGAAGTGATACCAGTCGGAGAACGAAGAAAGATCAGTGGAACGAGTGCCCAAGTCATCTTTGAAACAAATGGAACGATTGAAGCGATTACCAGTGATGGATACAATGAAGCAAGTCCATCAACCCTAACAATTAGTCAAGTCGATCCAACCAGTCCAACAAATGTCAGTGTAGGAATTGGAACGGTGACCAGTAAAAGTATCCAAGTCATCGCCAATGGAGTCGATAGTGAATCGGGAATTGCCAAATACGAATTCCAAGTAAATGGTGGAGCATGGATTGATAATGGAACAAGTAATACCTATCTATTTAGTAATCTCACTAGTGGAAACTATACTTATAAAGTAAGATTAACCAACAAAGCAGGAGGAGTAACGGAAAGTAGTGAGAAAGTACAAGCAACAACGACAATCGTAACCCCAAGTTACAGTGTCAGTCCAAGTGGATGGGCGAAGAGTAAGACAGCAACAATCACTTATCAAAGTGGTTATACAAATCAGTTTCGTGTACTATCAGGAAGTGCAACCTATAATGGAACAGCAGTTACCAATAATACATGGATTACAATTAGTGGAACGAGTGCAGGAATTGTATTTAATAGTAATGGGAGTGTGGAAGCGAGAAGTACCGATGGAATTAATACAGTCACTTCATCAACCTTAACAATTAGTCAAATTGATACGACAGTACCAGTGGTAAACAGTTTAAGTATCACATCCACGAATGGAAGTTACAATGCTTTAACTACAACGATTACATCGAATGTAACCGATAATTCAGGAGCAAGTATGCAGATGTATATCAGTAATACAGGATATGAGGCTGGAGGATCATGGGAAGCTTACAGTACTAGTAAAGCATGGAATGTAGGAGGAAGCCTTAATGGAGGAACGAGAACAATCTACATTACTTACATGGATCAAGCAGGAAACAAGGTTAATAGAACTTTAAGTTACGGAGTATATGCGGAATGTAGTAGTAATACCAATACCTCTTATGGAGGATGGGGAGCCTGTAGTAAGACCTGTGGAGGCGGAGTACAATACCGAAGTGTAACAGTAACGGACCGAGCAACCGGAAGAACTTGTTCTAGTTCAACGGGTAGTCAAGCTTGTAATACGCAAAGTTGCGGGCCGGCGAATGTGACAACCAGTGGAAACAAAGTAACAATTACTTTTGATTATACATTTGGCGGAATTCCAGTAAGTTACTATAATGGAACTTATAGTGCTGTAGTTGCATTTTCAACTGGTGGAAAAACTTCATTTGTTATTCCACCTTCATCTAGGGCAGGGCAATATTTATATATATCTTGTGATAAAAATAGCAATGATCATTGTACTTCTATTTACTATACTTCTGGATATAAATTATTTGGAGAAGGAACAAATAGTATTGATTATCTTTATAGTTCGGGAAATTCTACTGCTTTACAGCAACTGAAAACATTTAATCCTTATGTACACAATTATATGGTAGGGTGCTGTGATGGCTGTAGTAGTTGTTATTCGTATGGAACTAATAATAGGCAACAATCAAAAATTGCCGATCAAATTAAGATGACTGCAACAGTGACTAGAGTAAATCGAGAAGATATGAGCAAGTGTAATACTCCTCGTGTCTGCGATAGTGATACAAGGCAAAGTAATGATATTCGTGTACAATTAACAGTTGAAATTGTTAATCCTAGGCCACAAATTTTATCGACAAAACCAACAACTTATACAAGTTTACCTGGATGGATTGATGATTTAAATCAATTGCAGATTAGTCATATGGCAGTATCTGTCCGAGGATTTCAAAACGATGGAGAGCAAGGTGAAAATGATCGTCAAGCAAGTCCGTATATTGTGGATATTTCAAACTATATAAGACAGGCATGGTAAAAATGAAAGTAACAAGTAGATTTTAAATCGAACGTTACTTTTTTGTTTTTACAAGATAAACTAGATTTTTTTTCGTGAATCGTGTAAAATGTTATTAGAATTTAGGTGATGATATGGGACTTTTTGATAAATTCAAAAATGTATTTAATAAAAAAGAACAGGAAGTAGAGGCATATGATAAAGGCCTTGAAAAAACGAGAAAAGAGTTTACTTCTAAATTAAATTTACTTACGATGAAATATAGTCGTATCGATGAATCTTATTTTGAGGAACTGGAAGATATTTTAATTACTGCTGATATTGGAATTAATACGGTTATGGAATTTACCGATCGACTACGCAAAAGGGTAAAGCAAGAAAATATATTAAGTGCGAGTGATTTAAAAGAAATCATTGTTGATGAAATGTTTATTATCTATGTTCAAAATCAGATCTTAGTTAATAAGATTAATGAAAATAAGGAAGGTCCAACCGTTATTCTATTCATTGGAGTAAACGGTGTTGGGAAGACTACGACAATTGGAAAACTCGCTTATAAGATGCAACAAGAGGGAAAAAGGGTTCTGTTAGTTGCTGGCGATACATTCCGTGCTGGGGCAACAGAGCAATTAGATGAATGGGGTAGTAGAATTCATGTCCCAGTTGTAAAAAAAGAAGGTGCAGATCCAGCCAGTGTCATTTATGATGGAATTCAAAAAGCAAAAGAAGAAAACTTTGATGTTGTTTTTATTGATACAGCAGGACGTTTACAAAATAAGGTAAATTTAATGAATGAATTAGAAAAAATAAATAAAGTCATTGGGAATTTACTTCCGGGTGCTCCTCATGAAACATTATTAGTCATTGATGCGACAACTGGACAAAATGGAATTAGTCAAGCAAAGAGTTTTAAAGAGATCACTAATATAACAGGTATTGTGCTAACGAAGTTAGATGGTACTGCTAAAGGTGGAATTGTACTTGCGATTAAAGATAGTGTTGGAATACCTGTAAAATTTGTAGGCTTGGGTGAACAAAAGGAAGATCTTAAAGTATTTGATATTGAGGCATTCATTTATGGCTTATTTAAGGAGATGGAATAATGGAAAAAGAAAAAAGAACAGTAATGGAAATTTTAACGCATAAAGGTGGAATTTTTCATCTGGGTTTATTTGTACAACTAGTTTTAGTAATCATTAGTATTATCTTATTAATTATGATGATTTTTATCCCAGAATTGGATTTAGTGGTAGAAGCTACTTTCTCACTTTTATTATTTACGATTGCTTATAATAATCATCAGATTTATAAAAGAAAGTATTTAACATTTATTTATGCCTTAGCAGGTATCTTAGTTATTGGTGCATCTATCATAGCGGTTATCTATGGAATCTAGAATTTATTATGGAATTCTCTATGATTTTTATGGAGAATTATTAACACAAAAACAAAGATCTTATTTTGAGGATTATTATTTTCAAAATTTAACTTTATCAGAATTAAGTGAAAATTATGAAGTTTCTAGAAATGCAATCCATAAACAATTAAAAGAAGTAACTGAAAAGTTAGATTATTATGAATCTATTCTAAAACTAAAGGAAAAAAAGGATAGTTTAATAAATGTACTTGAAAAGATGCCGGAAGAATATAAAAAACAGTTGTTAGAAATTATAAAATAAAAAGGTGATATTATGTTTGGAAAGATTGTGTATATTAGCGATAGTGTAGCACATATAAAAATCGAGAATAAAACGTTATTAGCGATGGATTTAATGAATCTTCATATTTTGTTTGAAGATGAGAAAAAAAGAATTTTAGGCGAAGTAGAAGATGTCGGTGAAGATCTATTAAAAGTTCATTTTTTAGGCGAGATTGAAAATGGGCGTTTTTTACCGGGTGTTATTCGTAAACCAAGTTTAACTGCTCAAATAAGAGTTATCACTAGTGAAGAGGCAAGACTTTTAACTGGAGATGAGGGCGATGGTCATAGTATGCTTTTAGGCTATAGTCCTCTTTATGATAATCGACCAATTTATGCGGATATTAATGAACTTTGGAGTAATCATTCAGCCGTATTTGGTAATACCGGTAGTGGTAAATCATGGGGAGTAGCACGCCTGTTGCAAAATGTATTTACCAATCCAAAGGAACTTCCAATCAGGTCTAATTTTTTCTTGTTTGATGCTTATGGAGAATATCATAATGCTTTTCAAAATATAAATAGTTTGAATCCAAACTTTAATTTTAAATACTATACTACGAATAAGAATGATGCGATGGGAAGTCCACTTCGATTGCCTTTATGGTTATTAGATGTCGATGATTTAGCACTTCTTTTAGAAGCTACTAGCCATGCTCAGCTACCAATTATTGAAAGAATGCTAAAGCTTGCACGTATTTTTGCAGAGTCTGATGAACAATCTGAAAAATATAAAAATCATTTAATAGCTAAAGCAATTATGATGATCTTATATACAAATCAGACAACTCCGGCAAAAAGAAATGACATTTTTTCTATTTTAGCAACTTGCTCGACAAAACAATTCAATTTGGAATCTCCTGTTCAAGGATTGGGATACGTACGTAAATTTCGTGATTGTTTTATTATCGATAAAGATGGTGAATTTACTGAAAGTATTTTAGTTACAGAATATATCTCTAGCTTTATTGATGAAGAGCTTGATAAATATGAATCTAGACAACTCAGTTATTTTACGTTAGAGGATTTAGAGCGTGCTCTTAATTTTACATTGATTTCGGAGGGATTACTTCGTAATGAACAGATGTATGGGCTAGCAATTACTATAAAAGTAAAATTACATTCTATTTTAATTAGTGATAGTGCTCGTTTCTTCACGTATCCCAACTTTGTAAATGTCGACCAATATATTGCTAGTTTAGTAACTGCTGAGAATGGTAGAAAAGCACAGATTATCAACTTTAATTTAGAGGATATCGATGATGGATTAGCCAAAGTAATCGTAAAGATTTATACTAAAATGTTATTTGATTTTACAAAGAGATTAAAAGTAAGAGCTTCTATTCCATTTCATATTTTCTTAGAGGAAGCTCATAGATATGTCCAAAATGATGATGATAGATATTTAATTGGTTATAATATTTTTGAACGTGTTGCGAAAGAGGGAAGAAAATATGGATTGATCTTTAATCTGATTTCACAACGGCCTGTAGAAATTTCTGAAACAGTAATTTCACAGTGTTCTAACTTTTTAATCTTTAAAATGAATCATCCACGTGATTTGGAATATATTCGTAAAATGCTTCCAAATATTAGCTCTGAAATCGTAGAAAAACAAAAAACATTGCAACCTGGGACATGTGTTGCTTTTGGTAAAGCATTCCAAGTTCCACTTATTATTAAGATGCAACCACCGACACCAGCACCAGAAAGTAGCAACTGTGATGTGTTTGAAAGATGGAAATAAACTATCATAAGATAGTTTTTCTTTTTCCCATTTTTTCCCATATTTTTTGCAAAATTCTACCACAAATATTTTTTATAATATAATTGTCAAAGAAAAGAGGTGATAGATGAGAAATAATTAGAACGTAAATCCAAATATATAAATCACAAATTTTAAATAAAAATACACTCCTAAACTAACTATTCAATAATAAGAGGAAGGTGATAGAGAACCTATTTGTAGAAAAACACTTAAGCGATTACTTAAGTGTTTTTTGTACTGAATTTATAAGACAAACATCAAGTTCTAAGATTTCTTTCTTTTGATGATGAATCCATACATTAAAAAGTCGTTCTGCTAGAAAACCAAATATACGCTTATTATAGCTATCATATTGTTTGTATTCAATAATTCTTCTAAAGTTTCTAATATTGGAAATAACCAATTACAGTAATCTTTTAGTAAATCCCAATGCATAATAAACATATTCCAACAATATAGTTGCTTCTGATTTGAAATGCTTGTAAAATCATCTTGGTATTTTGGATACAATTTTTGAACTATTTTCTCACTAATTTCATAATCTTGATAGTGATGACATAGTGCATATTGCTCTTTTACGGTATAGGCGCCAAAGTCTAGAGGTTTTGGTAGAATAATAAAGTTCTTTTTTAAATATGGTAAATTAGGATATATCATAGAACCTACTTGAATTGGTTTATAGAGTTTAGATTTTGGTGGAATAAATGGTATATGCGTAGCAATATAAATACATTTTTTCATCTTCTCACCTCAATTGGCGATTATTATATAACTTTGATTATTAAATTACCAGTTTTTTCTCTAAAAAAATAGGATTCCTATGATATAATGAAAAAAGGTGATAATATGTTTGAAAATTTAGGTGATCGTCTACAAAGTGTTATGGATAAAATTCGTGGTTATGGAAAAATCACGGAAGAGAACATTGGAGAAATGACTCGTGAAATCCGTTTAGCTTTATTAGAGGCCGATGTCAATTATAAAGTTGTAAAAGAGTTTATTGCAGAAGTAAAGGAAAAGGCACTGGGTGAAGAAGTGGCGAAATCTTTAAAACCTGGTGAAATGTTTGTTAAGATTGTCAAAGATGAACTCGTTGAACTTTTGGGTGGAGAAAAGAAAGACCTTAATATCAGTGGGAATCCTGCAACATTAATGCTAGTGGGACTTCAAGGTAGTGGTAAAACAACGACTAATGCGAAACTGGCAAGCCTATTGCGTAAAAAATACAAAAAGAATCCGCTACTTGTTGCATGTGATGTATATCGTCCTGCAGCAATTGATCAATTAAAACAATTAGGAAAAGAATTAAATATTCCAGTTTATGAAGAGGGAAAAGGAAATCCTGTTGAAATCTTAAGAAACGCTTTAGAATTTGCGAAAGGGAAGTACGACTATATTTTAGTTGATACAGCTGGTCGTCTTCATATCGATGAAACACTAATGAAAGAATTAGAAGATATGAATGAACTATTACATGCAGATGAAGTGCTTCTCGTAATTGATAGCATGACGGGTCAGGATGCGATTCATGTAATTGAAGGATTCAATGAGCGCTTACCTTTAACGGGAGCTATTTTAACCAAATTAGATGGTGATACTCGTGGTGGAGCGGCATTATCGATTCGTCATTTAACTAATGTTCCAATCAAATTTATTGGTGTTTCCGAAAAAATGGATGGGTTAGAGGAATTTTATCCAGAGCGAATGGCTACCCGTATTCTCGGTATGGGAGACTTGATGTCAATCGTTGAGAAAGCAGAAAGTGTTATCGATGAAGATGAAGCGAAAAAAGCAGCGAAAAAAATGCAGAAAGGAACATTTGATTTAGAAGATTTTTTGGGAGTCTTTAAGCAAATGAAAAAGTTAGGACCTTTAGAAAATATTATCAAAATGCTTCCAGGTGCGAAAAAGATGGGATTAAATGATGTCAAAGTTGATCCAAAAGATCTCGCTCATATTGAAGCGATTATTCTATCAATGACACCAGAGGAACGTAAAAATCCAGCCATTTTAAAAGCTAGCCGCAAAATTAGAATTGCTAAAGGTAGCGGACGAACTGTAGAAGAAGTAAATCGTCTTTTAAAACAATTTGAAGAGATGAAAAAGATGATGAAAATGATGAATAATGGTAATTTTAAAATGCCATTTTAAGGAGGAGTTATGGTAGGTGTAATGCAAAATCATCCAGTTTATTTTAAGAATGATGATTTTGATACTAATATGATACAACTATGGTTTCCACTTGAAAATAATATCGAAACAATAGCGGAGAGAACTATTCTTCCCTCACTTTTAATGAAAACAAACAAAGATTATCCGGAAGAAGATCTGATGGATAGAGAGTGTTCTAGAAAATATATTATTACAATGACTGCTGGGATAGAGTCGATTGGAACAATGTTATTTTTACGTTTTACGTTACAGGTTCCAAAAAAGAAGGTAATTCCAGAGATAAATCTAGAAGATTGTATTCAATTTTTTCAAAGTACGATTCTTCGCCCTAATGTAGACAGTGGTATTTTTCCGATGTTTGAAATAGAGCGAAATCGTATTAGAATGAATTTAAAAAACAGTGAAAAAGATAAAAGTTTTTACGCATATAAACGAATTATGAATGAATTAAATCCAGGAGGATTTTTATGTAATAAACTCCCATTTTATCCGGAACAATTGGAATTCTTGACCTCTGAAAAGGTCTTTGAGTATTATCGTGATGTGATTATAAATAATACTCCTTTTATTTTTTTATTTGGTTCTTCAGAATTAAATGAGTTCAGTTCTTTTTTAGAAAAAGAATGGCAGTTTAACCGGAATGTTCCAAAAATAAAATTAGATTGTAATGAATTTTTAAAACATCGTTCGGATATAAAACTTTTAGAGGATGAAATGCCATTTCAAGAATCTATTTTAACGATGGTATATAAAGTTAAAAATATGAAAGAAGAAGATCGGATACCATTAATGGTAATAAGTCGAATTCTTTCCTCACAGTCGACTAATTTATTAATGACAAAACTTCGCGATGAAGCAAAATTAGTCTATCATGCTGGAAGTTCATCTTATAGCCATTTTGGACTACTTACCATTACTTGTGGGGTCAATCAAGATGTAAGGGATGAATCGATTAAAAAAGTGAAAGAAACTATAAATGGTTTATATGATACAGAGTTTTTAAGAAAGCAATTATCTATTATTCAAGAGAGAACCAATATTAATTTAATGCGCAAGCTAGATGAAAAGTATAGTATTCTTTATGATTGTATTGATCAATTCTTTGGAATTGAAAAGACTACTCTCGAAGAATCAGAGATTATTATGAATATGAAATCATCAACACTGATAGATTTATTAGATCGTTTCGAACTTGATTTGATTTATTTTTTAAAGGGAGTAGGGGTTGGTAATTAATGAATAGCTATACATTATCTAATGGACTTTCTATTTACTGTTATAATGATTCTAATAAACATTCGGTAAGTGTTAACTTAGTTGTGAAATATGGTGGTTTTGATTCTGATTTTAAAGTAAATGGTGAAAATCATCATATTGTCGATGGTATGGCACACTTAATAGAACATTATGTTCTAGAAGAGAGTAATTATGGTAATCTAATGAAATATTTCGGTGGGTGCCATATGGACTCAAATGGAGCTACTTATTCTGATCACACTTTATTTTTCTTTGATGCTGTAACAAACGTTTATGAAGGATTAGAACGATTAATTAAAGGAATTCATAGTGTAGAATTCACACCAGAGAAATTGGAAGAAACAAAATTTGCGATTCGTGATGAAATACGAATGCGCAAGGATCAGAAGAGCAGAAGAATTATGGAAGAAACGATGAGAAATATTTTTCATAATATTTCATATCGGAATAATCTTGGAACGATAGAGCAATTAGATTCCATTACAGTTGATGATATTAAGCTCTGTTTTGAATCTTTTTATAAACCCGAGAATGAATTCATTGTCGTTGTAGGTAATTTTGATGAGAAAAAAATGGTAGAGCAAATTGAAAAACTCTATCAATCACTCTCTTTTCAAACAAGTAAAGTAGAAAAGACAAACATAGAGGAACCAGATGAAATTGTAAATTTGAAAGGTGAAGTATCTTTACCAACTGGTGAACCTATGTATAATTTAACGTTTAAAATTAATTTAGATCATTTATCAAACGAAGAGAAGCTTCAATTAGATTTTTATTTTTCTTATTTTATAAAAATGAATTTTGGGAGTTTATCACCACTACGTAAAAAACTAATTGAAAAAAATATTATTCGAGATCGTTTAATGTTCAGTAGACAAAATTTATCACATTTTATGATATTTACGATTGGAAGTTATACAACTCAGTTTGATAATTTAAAAGCAAATATACTAGATTCTATTCAGCACCCGACATTAGATCAAGAAGCTTTTGAACTTTGTATAAAAGATACTAAGCTTGATTTTGTGTTGCGTCCAGAAACTTCCGATGGAATTATATATCCTTTTATTACAAATATAGTGGGATATGATTACCCACATCTGGATACTATTTCATATTTAGATCAATTTAATTTTGATGATTTTTGTAACATTATCGGCAACCTTAATTTTAACTTTTCTACTGAGACAATTTTAATAGATCAAAATTAATTTATTAAGGCGAATAACATATTCACTTTTCCTCAGTCATCATATGATAACACTAGATAAGGGGGAAAAGAATATGTTTTTAAATCGAAAATGTTGCTGCTCACGCCAAGGATTTGGAGGAGCATTTGATCCAGGATATGGAATGGGTGTTAATGATCCACAAATGGGAATGCCACAAATGGGAATGTCACAAATGAGCGCACCACAAATGGAACAACCAGTTATTGAACCAACTACTACTAGCTGTGTAGAAAGAGAGTTCTATCATGAAGTTCCACATGTATGTCCAATGCATACACATGTAATTAACAAACACATCTACAAACACACTTATACTCCACAATATACTTGTTCAGAAGAAAACCAAGTTTGCAACATTGAATGCGGTAAATGTCCTGGTAGTTGTTGCTAATAAAAAAGCAGTAGATTTTTCTACTGTTTTTTATATAATTTTTTTAAATTGTTTTGGTTTTGGAGAAATGAAACTCATTTCTTTTTTTGTAACTGGATTCATTATAATCAATTTATGTGCATGGAGACCTAATTTTATAGTTGTTACTTTTTTCGCACCATATTTTTCATCCCCAACAATCGGATGTCCAAGATGAGCAAAAGTAATTCTAATTTGATTTTTTCTACCAGTTAATAATTCAATCTCTAATTCTGAGTATTTACTATTTTCTTTTATCACTTCATATTTTGTAATGGCCTTTTTTCCTTTTTTTGAAACATACATTTGGTATTGTTTGTTTTCTTCCAAGTGTAAAGTGATGGTATCTTTCTTTTTATCTAATTGTCCTTCAATAATTGCAATGTATCCTCGATATTTTACCAATTCCTCCCAATTCTCTTGGTATAGGTTTTTAACTTTTTCTGATTTTGCTAATAAAACTATCCCAGAGGTATCTTTATCAAGTCTATGAACAATGAATATTTTAGCTTGCTTTTGTTTTGTTTTTACATAATTACTTACTAAAGTATAGAGTGTATTTTGTTTCTCTTTTGTCGTGGCAATCGTTAGAAGTCCACTTGGTTTATCGACAACAATTATATTGTTATCTTCATAAATGATAGGGATATCCCATTTTTCTGTTTCAATGGAATTTTTGATACTAATTTTATCATTTACATTTACAATATAATTATATTGTGTTTCTATTTTTCCATTTACTAATATTTGTTCTTTACTAAGTAATGATTTTGCTTGTTTATGAGTTTTATTGAAATTAGTTATAATCCAATCGATTAATATTTCTTTCATAATATTTTCTTTGAAGACCTCACTTCCTCTATATTATTGGGGTACAAATTTTGGAGATTTTCAATACGATTATTTAACAGATAGCATAATCTATATATTTTTTCATCAGTCATGCCACTGGCATATTGATATCTTTTTAACGTTTCTTCCCAAATTTCAACTATTCCATTTAGCTTTGTAAAATCAAAACGGCTCATGTCTTTAATTACGGTTAAAAGCCAATTAAAAGGAACAACATCATAAAAAAACTTTCCACTTTCTTCGACAATGATAGAATTTTGTGTAGAATCTAAAATTTCCATTGATTGCCCATTATCAAAAATAGGTGCAATATCTAGCCATTTGAGGGTATTAACATCACGTATTATACCAAAATTATTTAGATGCCTATCTACATTACGAATAATATAATCTAATAATAGCATATTTTCTATTTTTTCTCTCGGATTTTTGATTCCATTTTTTTGTAATATATGAATAAAATATTCGTAATCTTCTAGAGGATTCTGCCGTTTATATCCAGAAAAAACGTTATGGGCACCAATTAATTCAGTGTTTTTTGTAATAAAACAGTTACATTTAGAAACAAGTTTGCCATTAATGACATCAATTTGATATTTTACATGATCAAAACCTAATCTTTCACAGATAAGTGATGCGAGAAATTCATTTAATGGTTGCTGGGTACTGTTTTTGTAACCACCTTTTACTAAAATTCTGTTTTCCATTTCAATAATCCAACTTTTTTTTAACATACCATCAGTAGTGTTATTTGGTGTCATTAAATTAATATTCTCTAGTTTTACTGAGTCATTTATAAAAGTTGCATTTGCAAAATCGGCACTATTGAATTCATGATCAAAGAAATTAATGTCATCATGAGTGATATTTTTTGAAACTGGTTTTACCCAGTATTGATCTGATAGAGAAAGACCATATGCCTTATTTAGTAATTCATCTGTGGTATCGACATTTAGTCTGTAAAGTAATCTCTCTAAATCATCACGCCAAGAAGGAATTCCTCTGTTTCTAAACCACTTATTTAATTCCTTTAAAACCAGATTACTATTTTCTTTTGCTGCCGAAACAATTAGAGGAGCAAAAGAAATATCATAGATTTCATAAATCTTATCGAATCCTGATAAGATATCGTTATATTCTAGTCGAAATACCTTTTTGTCCCTATTCATTAAATAACATTCCATATGTCACCTCTTATCACTATTTTATCATAATTTTACAAGAACTTAATGCTTAATTCTATAGTTTCTGAATTCCTGTTAATTTTAATTAATATTATTCATGTTGCATTCTATTGGTATATTTCATCATTATAGGATTGTTATAATTAGTATAACAAAAAAATGTATGAACGATCAATTTTCTTTCATATAATGTAGAAAAGGGTTGCACAACATCGAATAAATATTGTAAAATAATTTTGATATGGAGGAGATAAGATGGGAAGAGCTTATGAAGTAAGAAAAGCAAGTATTCAAAAAACTGGTGCCGCAAAAGCAAAACTATATTCAATGTATGCTCGTGAAATTTATGATGCGGCAAAAAAGGGTGGTACTGATCCTATCAGTAATGCCTCGCTAAAACATTTGATGGAAAAAGCAAAAAAAGAACAAGTTCCAGGAGATATCATCAAAAGAGCAATTGATAAAGTAAATAGTGGTGTAGATGAGAATTATGATCATGCACGTTATGAAATGTTTGGACCAGCTGGTTCTACTCTGATTGTTGATTGTCTAACAGATAATGTGAATCGAACGATTAGTAGCATCAGGGCTGCTCTTAATAAATGCAAAAGCAAAATGGGTGTGAATGGTAGTGTTTCATTTAATTATGATAATTGTGCAGTAATTGGATTTAAAGCTTTAACAGAAGAAGAAACAATTGATGCTTTAATCGAAGGTGGAGTAGATGTCGAGGATATCGAGATGAATGATGATATGGTCATTATTTATGGGAATCCTTCTGATTTTAATGCTATCCATGAAGCGATTAGCACAAAATTACCAAGTGTTTCTTTTGATGTAGATGAAATTTCAGCTTGGTTACCAAAAGAGAAGGTTACTTTAACTGGTGAAGATTTAGAATTATTTGAACGCTTGACGAATATGTTAGATGAAATTGAAGATGTTCAAAATGTATTTCATAATGTAGCATAAAATGACTTTAATAGTCATTTTTACGTTGTTATTTTTAAGGTTTTTTCTCTTTTTATTGTATCTTTCTGTTTCACAATAATTTCATCTCTTTTTTTGTGCAAAAACGGTACACTCTTAGCATACTTTATGTTATAATATTCTTGATGGAGGTAGTATGATGTACGCAAAATTAAGAGAAATGAGACAAAAGAAAAGATATACGACACAATATATGGCTGATCAACTAGGAATTAGTAAACCATTTTATTGCCAAATTGAAAATCAAACAAGAAGACTTTCATATGATATGTCACTTCGTATTTCAGCAATTTTTGGAAAAAAGCCAGATGCCGTTTTCTATGAAGATCATTTAGATAAAATGAAAAATAAGGAAGCAGAGTAGTTTTATAACTACTTTTTTTGTTTATCTTTTATCGTTTGTTACATACTAATATTGACATTGTATTATTTTTTGAATATAATATTATATGTAATATGAAATGCGATGACGGGCTTGGAAACCAAGAGCAATATAAGAAAAGCTGATTCTTTTAGAATAATTAAGGTGGAACCGCGGGGCAACTCGTCCTTATTCTAGAAGGATTTTTTTTGTTATCGCAGATAGGAGGAAATATGGAAACAATAGCAATGGAAAAATTAGTTTCACTATGCAAAATGTATGGATTTGTTTTTCAAGGAAGTGAGATTTATGATGGATTAGCAAACACTTGGGATTATGGTCCTCTTGGAGTGGAACTTAAAAACAATATAAAAAGAGCATGGTGGAAACATTTCGTTCAAGAAAGTCAAAATAGTTTTGGTATTGATGCAGCTATTTTAATGAACCCACGTGTTTGGGAAGCGAGTGGACATGTCGGAAGTTTTACAGATCCGTTGATCGATTGTAAAGAATGTAAAACGAGACATCGTGCTGATAAATTAATTGAAAGTTTTACTGATGAAATTAATCCAGATACATTAACAGATGAAGAAATGGTAGATTATATTAATGATCATAAAATTCCTTGTCCAAAATGTGGGAAATGCAATTATACCGACATTCGCGAATTCAATTTGATGTTCGAAACAAATAGAGGTGTTGTAAAAGATGCGACAAGTAAAATTTATTTACGTCCAGAGACAGCTCAGGGAGAATTTGTGAATTTTCAAAATGTTCAAAGAACAATGCGGGCAAAAGTTCCTTTTGGTATCGCCCAAATCGGAAAGGCTTTTCGTAATGAAATTACCCCAGGTAACTTTACGTTCCGTACAATCGAATTTGAACAGATGGAACATCAATGGTTCTGCAAAGAAGGTACCGATAGTGATTTTTATCAATTTTATAAAAATTATGCGATGGAATTTTTAATGAAATTAGGTCTTAATCGTGATAATTTAAGATATAAAGATCATGAGAAATTAGCTCACTATGCAAAAGAGGCTTGTGATATTGAATATAAATTTCCAATGGGCTTTGGAGAACTTTGGGGTACACATAATCGTACGAATTATGACTTGTCAAGACATCAAGAGTTTTCTAAAAAATCAATGGAGTATTTAGATCCAGAGACCAATCAAAAATATATTCCATATGTTGTTGAATCTTCTGTTGGATGCGATCGTTTAACTCTTGCTGTATTAACTGATGCCTATGAAGAGCAAACTTTAGAGAATGGTGATACCAGAGAAGTTATGCACTTTTCCCCAACTGTCGCACCTTATAAGTTAGCCATTTTACCACTTATAAAGAAGTTGCACAGTGAAAAGGCTCTTGCAATTTATCATTGCTTATCAAAGAAATTTATGGTTGCTTATGATGAAAGTGGAAATATTGGTAAACGTTATCGTCGTCAGGATGTGATTGGAACACCATATTGTCTTACCATTGATGATGAAACATTAAATAATGGAACCGTAACTCTTCGCAATCGTGATACAATGGAACAAATTACATTAAAGTTAGAAGAGGTTGTTCCTTTTATAGAAAAACAATTAGAAAGCCGTTAGGCTTTTTTATTTTGTCCCTTGTGAA
>DICM01000037.1 GCA_002416285.1 Caryophanales bacterium UBA5026 | reverse complement strand
AACTTTAAAGGTATTATAATCAAAACTTCTTTTTTTATTCTTCAATACTCCAATTAATTGTTGCCGTATAGGTTTCACCAACTATAATAGGAACGATATTGAGTTGCAATAATATTCCCTCATCATCTGGCCATTCTACCTCAGTTTCGCCGGTAGTAATGGTGGGTTGTGTATATACTAAGGTTGGTGTAGAGGAGAGAATCGTTAAGTTGTTATTTTCATCGATGTAAACTAGACCATTCGTTAATATATGACCGTTTTGACTTTGTAATTCATGATTAATTGTTGCATATAATTTCCAATTTGTCGGAGTAATTCTCGAATCATTTACTACAACTTTTAAGGTACTTGATCTTGGACATAACGTAGGTGATGATGAGATTGGTTCTAGTGTAAAGGTTAAGATTTCTGTTGCAGATTCAATGGATAAATCTCCGGGATAAATGATTTCTACGGTACGGAAACGATATAAAAAGGAATTTGCTAGATTGGAAACAAAACTTATTTCAGTTCCTATTGGTAATGTTGTTGAAAGAGGATAAACATAGTGCCCACTACTATCTGCTACAACATAGTAATCATTTGTATTATAGCTTATTCGAACATCCGCATTCGGAGTAGTTGTTCCTGTTATTTCTGTTGATTGATCTGTGATTGGATTAATTGTTATACTTGGTCTACCAATGGAGAAAACAGGTGTATTTTGAAAAGTGAGATTTGTTAGAGATGGTAATGTAGCTAATTCGTTCGCAGTAAGATTGTTAGTTGATATGGTTGTTGCAGAAGAAGTAATGGTACCAGCTAATTCTATATTGCCAGTATTTTCTAATTTATACCACGAATAATTTGGAATATCATAGATATCACCGGCTTGATTTAACGTTTTAGCAGTAATCCAACGATTAAACTGAGGTATGTTAAAGTTAAATGCAGTAGTGCTCGTAGAATTTAGTGCTTTCGTATTATTGTTATAGAATATTATGCTTTCCGGATTGTTTAAAATAAATTGAGCACTTGCACTATTAAATACCAAATTGTAGTTTGTCGTAGTGATTCCCGTATAGTTACTAATCATTTTTAAATTGGATGAATTGTTCATTTGAAATAGATTGGATATATACCAAGTGGCATAAGTTGCATTTCTAGATGTTTGCTCGATATTTAAAGTCGCATTGGTATCTATTAAAACACTATTTGCAGTTTGTGCAGCATAGCACATGCCGGTAGCTACTGTTATATTTGTACTGGAATTATTGCCGAAAGTAAGTGATAAACTTCTCGCACCTTCGATATAATAGAGATAAGAATTTATGGATGTAATGGTGACATTTGCGTTATCTAATATTCTAAAAATAGGGTTTGAAATTCCTCTGAACCAAAACATGGATGTTGTAGTTGATGTGTGATAAATGGTCGTAGTACCGCCAATTTCGACAATACTACATTCTGCAACTTCATTTGCTGGCGAGTAACTCGCTTGAATATTAATGTTGCAATCGATATATCTTACGGTTCCGTAGGCACAATAAGTAATCTGTGGACCCGTGTAATTGGCGTTATTATAAGTTAAAACGACTCCACTGGTTGTGGTTAAATCTGCAACAGCAATGATGCCATAATAATTGTGTCCAATTAGATCGATGTTTTGCATAGTGATTCGGACACTACTAGCACTTCTTATACCAATCGTATAGGTAAAATCAGCACTGTTCATATCTTCATAGGTATATCTTATTCCTTCGTAGGTACCATCGATAGTAATACTTGTTTTCGACGGTAAAATAGTTATTCCTGATGTTAGTGTGATATTTGCACCAAAGTAAATTAAAGAATATGTATTATTTCCTTCTAATACTGTTTTTAATTCATTAGAATTAAAAACTACAACTGTTGTGCTGTCTATAATTGTCATACAATCACCTTACTTTATTATATTGTTCATATTGTTTCTTGAATAATTAATGGAACTAAGATAGTGCTAGATCGCAGTAGGGGGAATGATTAAACAATTAAATAAAGAAGCATAGAATAAACTGTAGTGTTAAAAGGAGGTGAGTTTGTGAACGAAATAACCAATATTGCGAATGCGACTGGAACATATAATGGGTTAACAACTTCTATTGCTACAGAAGCCGTTGTTACTCCGTTGATAGATGATCTAAATATTACTAAAACAGCTAATCGACAGGCATGGGCAACTGGAACTTTAACATATACTATTACAATCGATAACCAAAGTGCTACTGCATATGTAGCGCCAGTAGTTACGGATACAATTGATCCTACTTTAGCGACTTTAGTTGCTGGAACCGTTACAATAGATGGTATCGTTGCCGATCCTGCTGATTATACATTTGATGCAGGAACGGGACTTTTAACAGTTAATTTATCAGATATAGCGGCTACATCAAGTACAGTAGTTACTTTCCAAGTGGAAAGAGTGTAATTGATGCCTAATGTGAATCCCAGTGTGCATATTTGCTATTGGGATTTATTTTGCAATTTTGTATAATCTCATTTTTTTAAGCATAAAAAAAGCTCTTTCGAGCTTTAAAATTTTACGGATCCAGTAGTAATATCAGTAAAATAACGGAAGAATAATTCTAAGAAAGTCGCCTTTTTTAAGTCTTTTGTAATAGTTACTTTCACTTGATTTAAATCTTTTCCATCCTGTTTAATATAAAGGGTACCAATCTCATCTCCTTGTTTAATTGGAGCCTTTAATGTATCTAATTTTAAATCGTAAGTAATTTTTCCTAATTTATCTGTTTTTTTCATTACAACATTGATGTCATTCTTTGGAATAATTTCAACATATTTTGATTTTCCTTTGTCGACTTCTATTTTTGCTAATACATTTTCTTTTTTTAAGATCTGTTCTGCTTTATATTGTGCGAATCCATAATCAAGCATTGATGTAACCTCTGCATTTCTTGTTGTACTTGATTCTTCACCCATAACGGTTGCGATTAATCGCATATTACTCTTTTGAGCTGTTGCTGTTAAGCAATAGCCAGCACCTTCGGTAAATCCTGTTTTTAATCCGTCGACTCCTTTATAGAAACGTACTAGTTTAGTCGTGTGTGAATAACTACTAACAAATCGAATAAGATTTAGCAAGTAGTACCATAGGAGGTAACGATGGTAACGAATGAAATTATGACAACGGCTATTTATATACGTGTTTCAACGGAGGATCAAGCAACTGAAGGTTTTTCTATTAATGCACAAAAGGAGAAATTAACCAAATATTTAGAGGCCAATGGGTGGGAACTTTACAATATTTATATTGATGATGGAATCAGTGGAAAAAATTTGAAAGATCGTCCCCAGATTAAGAGTATGCTGGAAGAGATTAAAAAGAAAAATATCAACAATGTATTGGTTTATAAGTTAGACCGTCTAACACGTTCTTTATCAGATTTGATGGATTTGATGAAGTTATTTGATTTGTACGATTGTTCTTTAAATTCACAAACAGAGAAACTTGATACGAGTAATGCCGTAGGCAGAATGTTTTTAAAAATTATTGGTACGTTTGCTGAGTTTGAACGTGAAAACTTATCAGAGAGGGTAAGTTTTGGATATGAGCAAAAAACACGTGAGGGAGGCTATACGAACGTAAATGGGGTGTATGGTTATGATTATATTGTCGGAGAGGGAAAACTTGCTGTACGCCCTCTAGAGGCACAAATTGTGAGGGATGTTTATGATAAGTTTTTAAATGGAAAAGCGATGATTACAATTGCGAAAGAATTTAATGAAAGCAATGTTCCAACCAAGAGGGGGGGCTCTTGGAGTCAAAGTACGATTAAGTCTATTCTAACCAATCCTCTTTATATTGGTAAGATTCGCTATGGTGTTGGTAAGAAATTAAAGAACCGAGCATTTGAAGTGGATGGTAGTCATAAGGCAATTATTGATGAGGATACTTTTAATAAAGTTCAAGAACAAATTTCAAAACGAAAGAAATTTAATATTAAGAAACTTCCAAGTGTTAATGCTTATTTTAGTAGTGTGTTAATATGTGGAAACTGTGGTTCTAGATTCCATGCCAAGCAACAGGTTCAAAAGGGGAAAACTTATATTTCTTATTATTGTAATAATAGGCAACTAGGAAAGTGTAATTGTCCTGGTATTTCACACAATAAGATTTTGAACGCTTTTGAGAGTTATATTGAAACGATTACATTAGATGAGGATATTGAATTACCTAAGGACTCTAACAATCAAGAAGAGGTTGATTTATTGCAAAAAGAGTTAGATAATCTAGATAAAAAAAGAAAGAGAGTACAGACTTTATTTATTGATGAGGCAATTACAAGTGAGGATTATAAAGAATTTATTTCGGATATCGTAGAGCAAAAAGAGTTAATTGAAGAACAGTTGCGTAGTTTTACAAAAGAAAAAGAAGAACAAATTGATTCTTCTTTGATTAAGAAATTTATTACCAATTTAAAATTAAACTGGGACTATTTAGATGAGGAAGAGAGATATTCCTTCTTGTTACAGTTTGTAGGAAAGATTGTAGTAAAGGTAGAAGATGGGGGAGTCACAATAAAAGAGCTTAAATTTAATTAGCTCTTTTTATTTAACATGATTATTTTTTAATTGAGATAGACTTTCTTTGACTTTTAATTTTAATGCATTCATTTCTTCTCTTTCATTGATGGGTTCATAGGTGATATGCTTAATCATACATGTATATTGGGTAAGAAATTGATTTAACCTATTATCTCTAATTTTTCGTAAAGATTTTATACAAACTAAGCTTGTAATGATTATTAAATATAAACTATTATAATCTTCATTTTTGCTAGTGTTTGATAACTGATTTTTTAATTGAAGTAAGTCTTCTTTTTCCATTTTAACATCATTAATCTCATTCATAATATCTTGATTAAATGTTATTGTGGTAGCATTATCAAGAGTAGGAAGTTTGCTTAATAAATTAATAATGAAATAGGAAAAAAGATAAATGTTATTATAATATAAGGAACAGTTTAAATATAGTTTTGCTGAAGAAATAATATCCTCAATCTTGTTTTGCACTATTCCATTATCTTGATTCGTTTGATTAATTTCGTTAATAATTAGATCGAATTTTTCATCAATCATTTGCGTTAAATTCTTCATATTTACACCACCTAAGGGTGTTCTATACTAGCACCATTATATAGCAATGTCAAATTGTAATTTAGATTCTCTTATGTAAAATAGTTTTATTATAGAATGTACAAAAAGAAAACTTTTTGATACACTGTAATTGGAATAAATATTAAGAATATGAAGTACAAATTAGGATAATATTATCGTTGCATACTGATTAACTACAAAATTAAAAATGGCGATAATAAATTTGCCATTTTTTTATACTTTAGGAAAGGTGATCAGTGTGGAAAAAGAAGAATTAATTGAAATTGATGAACAGTTTTTGACAATTATAAAAACAGTGGATTTGATGTTGGGTAGTGATTTTTATACAGAGAAACAAGCCATTTTAGGAATAAAAGAAAATATTGAAAATTGGTATGCTAATTTTAAAGTTAAAGATAGCTTGTTAGGGATTAGCGTTGAAAATTTAAAAAATTTAGATTTAGAAATTACTGAGATATTTAGTAAATACATAAAAACCGAATCTACTATAATAAATTATTCAGAGGTGCTATCTTATTATTTTAATAGATTAAAAAGATGTTGGAAAGACGAATTTCTAAAGAAGTAATATCTAAATTTGATAGTAAGAAATCAATCATTATAAATTAGAAACAATTCTTTTTTTATAGTATTTTGTATCATTATTAAATTCATCTAAAAGATTAGTGTTTCTGTCATATCGATTGTTGGTATCAGTTAAAATCTCCTGAAATTCTTGATATGAAATAGGTTCTTTTTTACTCCACTCATCAAGTATCTTTATTTTTTCAATCACTTTATCTCTAGAAATATTATTATATAGCATATCACTTAATGGTTTATAGTATAGATTTGCATCTACTATGAAACTTTTAGAGTAGGGGGTCATTACGACTCCATTTTTAAATTTATAGAGTATTCTGTGAATAGTATCATAGGTATAATAAACACCTTTATATTCAATTATATTAACGCAGTGATTTGCACTTTGCTTTGCAATTTTCTTTGATGGAATTGTTTTATCTGGTGTAGAAAAACACGGCATAAAGCTATTATACAATCCTATATTAGAAAATGTATCCTCTGAAATACCAGACATGTGTTTACAGCATCCAAAACCATTAATAATGTCAATGCCCAAATATCTTCCAATATCTTTTAGTAAAAATGACTCCGTAATAATTTGAAAGTTGTTATTGTATGATAAATACTTGTCATGAATAAGTCTAGCAATAATAACAGAATAACTAATCGAATTATTTGATAATTCGATCTCTCTTACAATCTCTGCAGTACTAAGTATTATTCGTTTGTAGTCTTCTATAATAGCATGATATTTAATATGAGCGAGTGTACATTGAAGAGCATTGTTTTTTCTATTAGATTCTGCATTTCTTATAGGAAATGAATTACTATTCAGTATCTTTAATTCTTTTTTATGTAAGTAGTCATAAATTTTTTCAAATCGATTTAAATATTTTATAGTAATTTTTTCATTTTCCATAGGGTACCTCTTTTTTAGGTTATTATTTTAACAATTGAATCCATTTATGTCAAAGGTTAGTTATCTTTGATTATAGCCTTCTTAAACTTTTTAAAGGTAGTAGTTTTGTCTTCAATGTTTATGACAGTAGACGTATTTTTTTTGATTGTAATTGTTTCACCATCGATTTTAGCATCTAAAACTATATATTTATCCGACAGAGTATAGACGACAGCTTTGTTAGAATCAATTATATAATAATCGTTTTTTCTTTTGCATCTTTCTTTTCCAATTCTAATAAAACAAGCAAGACAAGCTACTAATATGATAGATAGGATTACTATTGTTTTTTTTACCCGAACTTTTAGAGGGATGTCCTTTTTTTTATCTTGAATTGAAACTTTTTCATCAATGTAATCTCCAATTTTATTGATGAATTTTGTAAAATGGTATAATAAGAAGGCTCCACAATAAAATAATATATAGAGTGGTATATAACCAGTAAGACTGTTTTTAAACTGGTATACAAGTATTGTGGTAGTAGGAAATAAAGCAAATAATGTAAAAATAAAATTAAGTAATTTTGAAGTGATTTTCTTTTTGCTTGATTTAAAGAAAGTAATTATAAAAACATCTATAAGTAATAGAACTACTGATAAAGCATTGTAGAAAAAATTTGTGAAAGGAAACGATGTGTTTTGTAAATATAGATCACTATTGATTCCATAAAAATCAAATATACCCTTATTATACATATAAGTAATGATGTTAAACAATCCAGTCATAATAGTTACAATAACAGTAAATAATAAAGAAATCAAAATAGAGTAATTTTTATTCAAATTTTTAAAATCAAAATACAATATTGTTCTAAGAAATTTTAAAATATTTTTTTTAATTATCATATGCTCATCAATATTATCCTCAATTTGTTTTTTTTCAGAATCCATTTATTTTTCCCCCTTTAAAATAAAATTATCTATATTCTACCATTTATTTCCAATAATGCAAGAAAAATATGCTATTTGTTATAATAAAACTGCTAACATTATATTAGCAGTCCGTTATTATGATGTGTATGGTATATAGGTATGGGTTTTGTCACAAACACATTCCTCTGATAAAACTTTATATTTGCAACCTGATTTATTATTACAAGCTCTTATAAAATTTGATTTTTCTTCACTCACACTATTATTACAACCAGTTACAATTAGAACAAGAAATAGTAAGGGTACAACAAGTTTAACTTTTTTCATAGAATCCTCCTAAGCGACACGTGCTTATAGCACGATACATACAAATTATATCATATATATTTTTATAAAACAAGTACTATAAGCCCCAATACTTCTTCTTTTTTTTATGTGAAGATATAGATAGGAGGTTGGGCTTATGGCACAAATTAAACATACGGATAATTATTACTATGATGTTATTAGAAAAAACATAAGAAAATATCGTAAAATAAAAGGTTTTACCCAACAGAAACTTGCTGATGATTCTTCTTTATCAATGGATTATATTTGCGAAATAGAAAGTTTAAAAAAGCAAAAAAGTTTTTCTATTTCAACACTATCAAGAATAGCTGATTCATTAGAAGTTGATATTATAAAATTTTTTGAAGAATAAGTAGAGTAGTCTACTTTTTTTGTATTATTAAATATTAACTTTTAGTATACTTTAAATTATTTTTATTTTCACTAAATAATAAATAGCTACCTAAAAAACAGTTTCAACTTCAAACTTTTAGACCCGGAAAATAATTTTAGCACCACCGAGGTGCTGTTTTTTTAAATGAAGCCTTATAAAACAAGGCCTAAACGGTGCCTTCCTTAAGAATATAAAGGAAAACTCTTAAAAAACGTAACACGATTTTGTAACGGAGACAAAAGATTTTCCCCAAGCCCCGCAGCAAGCTTTTATAAGATCCCAAAATACGTCATACTTTTATAGTTCATATGCCTACTTAAAATGTTATGATTTTTAGAAAAATTAATTTGTAAATTATCCCCATGTAAAAAAACAAGTGAAATTTCATTAACATCACTTTTTTAGCAGTTCATACTTATTTTCATGATTTTATATAAATTTCATATATTAGAGTAGGTGATAATATGAAAAGTAATATCAATAAGGAAACACAGGAAGCAATCATGAAATTTTTTATATTGACATCTATTCCTAGAATAATAATTAAGGATTAGTAATAGAAAGATAAGAAATAAAAATTAATTATAATTCTTATAAATAAAGGGAATAATCAATTTTATATATATCATTTATAATGCAAAAACAATCTTTTTTTGTATTAGTTTTAATATGCTTTTTTATAATTTTTATATAGGGAGGAACTCGTATTGAAGAAAAATGAACTAGCAATTATTGACACAACAACAGGTGAAATCACTCGAGAATTAAAACAAGGTGAGAGTATTAAAATTTATAATAAAATAGATTCAATAAAAACAATTAATCAAAGGAAAACATTTTTGAAACTCTTTACAAAATTTATTAAAGATATACCATTTTTCAAATTAACTAGAGCAGAGTATACAACACTTTTTTTATTAATAGACCTTTTGCCATATGGAAGTCAAATAATTCAAATAGATGGAGTTCCTGCAAATAAAGGAAAATTGTCAAAAAAGTTGAATATAAATTATCAAACGTTAAGTAGACATTTAAAAAAACTAGATAGTGTTAATGTCATTAAAAAAAATGGAACCGGTAAACATTCCCATTTTTATATAAATCCTTTTTTTATTTGCTTTGGTAATAAGATAAGTGATGAAGCAGTGGAGTTATTTTATAAAAGTGAGTAAATCTATAAATGTATGTCTTTATTTGGCTACCATAAATATTACAAAAGGTGGACTAGTAGATATCGAAATTTGGATTTAATACTAGGTGAATTATCTATTCTATTTGATGGTAGAATTTAAGTTCTTTGAAAATAAATAATTTGATGTTATTATTTGATGTTATTATTTAAGTAACAAAAAGAAGCAATTTTATTTGCTTCCTCTATCATGATTCGATCATTTACACAGAATTTTTTACACTCTCATAACTTTTTTATAACTTTAAAATATCTATCGAAATATCTTTTTTATTATTTTTTCTATTTCCTCCATAGTGAAATTACATCGTTCTAATGTTATACAATAAATAGATAGTCTAACTAAAGTATAAGATATTATTTCTAAATGTGTAAATTTTTCAACAAACAAACCGTGAGCAATTTTATTTCTTCTTTCAATAAAACAGTTTGCCAACGAACTATCCTTGGTTTTATCAATTTTATAAAATCTTAGCAACTCATCCCTTTTACTTTTCAATACATTAGCATATCGATTCAAAGAAAAAATTATTTTTTCTTCTAAATTCCCATCTGTTTTTTTTATTATTTTATTGAAATAATTCGAATAGTTTATTAATGATTTTAACTGACTTTTTGTTAAGTTTTCGGAATCTTTACTTTTGATTTTATTCTTTTTATTATATAAATATTTCAACAATCCATCTTTTATCTTTTTATACTCAGCACTAGTTGTTGTTTTAAATTTTGGCATCAACAATGAAAATTCTGATTCAAATACAGCCGATATTTGAGAAAACTTAATATTATCGACAAATGAATCATCTTTTTCACAAGTAGGATAATAATAAGTAGGGAAATTCTTCTTATTTATTTCTTTATATAATTTTCTATAATTTTTATTTATGTTTTCTAGTCTAACACAATTTGGGGTTTCAATTATATCAACAGTTTCTTCTGCTTCAGTTATATATAAATTAAACATCATATCAATTGGTAATATTTCTTCTTGACCTTCAAATCCATACAAAACAGGTTCGGTTTTTTTAAGCTTTATTTCGTTAAATTCAACTATTCTCCTATTGTTTAAAAAAGAAAAAAACTTATTGATTTTTTTATAATATTCCATAATTTGATTGATATTTTTAGGACTTTTGAAATGAACTTCAAGAACAGTTTTTACATTTAAAACATTATTTATATCATATGATATAGGAGATGTCCAATGACAATAGTATGAAAAAGTATCACCATCTATTGTAAACTTTTCAGCTTGCCAATTTTTATAATCAACTTCTAATTTTAAAATTTCTTCCTTATAGAAATCATTTTCTTTTATATTCTTTTTAGGATAATAAAATTTATCTAAACACTTCCCTGTAAATAACATATCTGTTATTTTATCGCATTCAGGCAAAGGAGAATATGTATTACTCTCTCCAACTATATAAGATGGTACAAACGCTTGATAAATACCTCTTCCTAAAGGAGAAAATTTAACATTTATAAAGCTAACATATTTACCATCTTGAGTCTCTCCAATAACATTTACCCTTTTGTTGAAATAGCTATCATCTTTTTCAAATCTCCATTTTACATATGGAGTTAAACTTTCAGGTTGTATAATCAGTATTTTATTTCTAAAATTAAAATAATATTTTTTACTTTCGTATATTAATTCCCCACAAATTACTCTATTGTTTTTCATTTTTTACCCCCTACTATAAAATTTTATTATTTTTAAAATTTTCAATATTTGCCTTTAAATATTGAAATGTAGTTATTGTTAAAATAATCCACCATATGAATTTTACCAATTTTATTAACTATTCATTATTATTATTAACCCACTTATCAATAACTTTTATTACTTTCACATACTTCTCCTCTATAAAATAAAAAACTCGCATTAAAACTTATTAAAGTCTAATACGAGCCCTTCAAATAACAATATTTTACCATTTTTTGACAAATTTCTCAACAAATCTTGGATATTAATGCTTAAAATCATATAATTTTTATTACTATTTTTAATAATGTTTATAAACATAACAAAAAAAGTCCTATAGGACTTAATTTCTAAAAGATTTAAATAATATATTCAACTATTTCAGCTGGGGAAACCTTTTCTTTATTTGTAATAGATTGAATTGCCATTTGATGGAAAACAAAAATAATACATTCATGATTATCTTTATATTTTTCAATTACACTAAGTACTCTATTTTTCAAGTTTTCTTTAGATTCCCAGTCTACATTTTTATCACTAGGATGTACACCATTATTTTTTATATATTCTTTGTAAATTCCTTTTGTTTCATCTGCTTTATATAAATATTTTGAGTCAGGTTCCCATTCTCTTAAATCATGTTCTATTTTTATATCTAAGCCTGTTTCCTTTGATATAATAGCTGCTGTTTGTAAAGCTCTAGTATATGGAGAAGCAACAATTAAGTCAGCTTGTTTTAATCGTTCGTCTTTTGACGTTATAATTACATCCTGTATATGATTTTCATCTAAAATTGCTAAATCGTGTCCATGACCTATAAAATTATGATTATCACCATAACTATAGTCTGCTTTTCCATGTCTTATCATAAATATTTTCATTCTTTCATCTCCTTAAATATGTTTTTTCTGCAATTAACTCTGATGGATGGTTTGATTTGCCACCTTTTTTTATAATATGCCTAACAAATTTTCAATTTTGTTTTTAATAACTAAAAAAAGTTAATCACCAATTCTGGTATTAACTCCATCGATTATTTTATATTCTCTTGTTTGATTTTTGGAATGTTTTTTTAGTATTTCTTCTTCTAGATTAAATCCTAATATTTCGGATAATCCAAGTAAATAAATAGCAACATCGGCAAGTTCCTCACCTAAATCATCCTTCTTCTTTCTATAAGCCTCATAAGCTTCTGAAACTTCACCGTAAAGAAAACAAAATTCTTTCTCAACATTAGTAACATTAAACCCTTTATTGACCTTATTTTGATAAACATCTTTTTGAATCTTCATTAAGTCCATAAATATATTCTCCCTTCAATACTTCTTTTACTATATTTCTAATTTCAATTAATCTTTTTTTATAAAATTCTGGATTATCCTTAAACCATTTTATATTTAAAGGTGATGGATGAGGTAGAACAATAGCTAATTTTCCATCTATAAAGTTATTTTTAAATATTAGTTCATTATAATTTTCTCCTGGAAAAAATATGTTTGCTGCTTTAGAACCAATAATTATATATAGTTGATTATTAACTAATTCTATTTCTTTTTTTATCCACATTTCATAACAAATTTTAGGTGGTAATCTATCGCCCCCATTTGCTGTCTTTCCTGGAAAGCAGTGTGCTAATGCTGCTATATAAAAATTATCTTCATTATAAAATGTTTCATCATCTATATCATACCATTCATATTTTAATTTTTTTCCACTTAAATCAGTAAATGGTTTTCTAGTAATATGTACATTAGCAGATGGAGCTTGACTTATTTGAACGATTTTAGCATTTTGATTTCCAAATATAACTGGATGTGGTTCAAAACCAAATTTCTCTTCGCATACTCTACATTTTTCTATTTGATTTTTTAATTCATCAAATGCCATTTTACACTTCCTTAATTTTTATTTTTTGTCCGTCTAATTTAACAGATTGTGTTTGATTCATTCTTTTATCAATCTCTAAAATTATAAAAGACATAATATCTTCAATATTTTGCATTCCATCTATTTTTACCATATTATATTCAGATGAATAATTTTCATAGCTAGTTCGTACTTTAGATAGAAATTCCTTTGAATATTTAATATTAAATTTTGTTTCAATATTTCTTTTAATTGATTCATCTGGTGTAATATCAATTAAAAAACATAAGTCTGGGTTTGGAAATATTTTATTTATTTCCTTTATCCAGTTACTATCTATACCTTCAGCCTCTCTATATGCGACTGCTGATGGAACATACCTATCAAAAATATATATAACTTCTTGTTCATAAGTCTTATTTCTCATTCTATAATATCTATCTGCTGCAAAAAGAAATGATTTAAGAATTGGGTCTACATCTTTACTAACTATCATTGATTTCAAAGTTTCTCCAACTGGTGTTTGCATTTCTTTAGAAATCTCTACACTTATACCTCTACTATTATAATATTTTTCTAGTAGAGTAGTCAACGTTGTCTTTCCGCAATTATCTAAACCTTCAAAAACTACTATCATTAAAATTCCCCCTTACCAAGATATTTTTTTACTTCATATAATAAATCTGCAGTATTATTAACCATAATTCCATTTAACTTAATTAATCCAACTGGGTACAAATTAACATAGAAAAATTGTGATTCTCCTATCTCGGATAATGCTTCTATTTTACTTTGGTTTTTATATCCATGTTGTCTTACATCAGTAAATAACCCAATGATAGGAATGTGTGCTTGATAAGCTATTCCAATTTCTGCTGCTACACCAGCATCCATAGCAACACCATCAACAACAGCTATCATTAACTTAGACTTTAGTAATTCCATTGTATCGTATTTCGCTATTGTTTTTGAATCAGCATAGTTGTTTTTATTATTTATTGATTCCTGTTCTTGTGGTAAGAAAACTTCTATACCATTAATGCTCCTTAATTGCTTGGCTATTTTTAAATTATAGTCTTTTTCCATCTCTGAAAATAATGGAGCTGCAAAATAAATTCTTATAAAAACCACCATTTCTACAAAAAAAAAGACCTGTATAAACATAAAGTCTATACAAGCCCTTCAAACAATCATATTATATCATTTTTTGACAAATTTTTCAACAAATTGTGAATATTAGTAACTATAACTGCTTGATTTTATCATTTTTATCCACTATACTATAAACAGCACATGAAAAAACATAAAAATAAAAAGCCCATAAAATAAGGCTTAATTGGACATTTTTATGCTTTATTCATATACGACTTTATTAGTATTAACTAGCCAAATCTCTTTATCTGTTCCTTTTCTTAAGTAGTCTTCGTAGATAGAGGAGTATTGTAATACTTTTTCATGTTTTACTAGTTCTTTTCCGATCATAGCCATATCATAAGCAGAAGAGTAGTGGTTAGCAGTATCTAGCCCATGTGGATTCTTAAAACTTGTATCATTTAATCCTAATTCTTTCGCACGCTCATTCATCATTTTTACAAATTCTTCTTCAGTTCCGGCAATCGCTTCGGCTAGTGCGACAACCGCATCATTTCCACTCGCTACTGCAATTCCTTTAAAAAGATCATCAACCGACATTTGCTCGCCAGTTTCTAGTAAAATTTGACTTCCACCCATTCCCGAAGCATTCGCTGATACAGTTATCATTTGATCCCAGGAAAGGATTCCTTTTTCGATACTTTCCATAATTAATAACATACTCATCATTTTCGTCATAGAAGCGGGAGCTAATTTTTCATGACTATTTTTCTCGTAGATAATTTTTCCCGTACTTGCTTCTAATAAAATTGCACTTTTCGCATTTGGTGCCAAATCAGTTTCTGCTTTTACAAAACAGGGATATATAAGTAGTAAACTGATTAATAAAATCCCAATCTTCTTCATATCATCACCTAATAAACCCTATGAAAAAGGCTTTTTTTTATGTCAAAAAACGAATAATTTACAGTTAGAAACATAGAAATGCTGATTGAAACTAATAGAAAACTATAGTATAATAAATAGAACTGGAAGAGGTAATAGTATGTATTTAAAGAAAATTATAGCTTCAGGATTTAAATCCTTCGCCGATAAAGTAACAATTGATTTAACAGATGGAATAACAGGAATTGTTGGTCCGAATGGAAGTGGTAAGAGCAACGTTGTCGATGCTATCCGTTGGGTACTTGGTGAACAATCTGTTAAATCACTTCGTGGTGACGGAAACATGACAGATGTTATTTTTTCTGGTAGTAAATCGAGAAATGCCATGAACTCTGCCTCTGTGACACTTGTATTTGACAACCAGGATCATTATTTAGCTCTTCCGTATGATGAAGTGGAAATTAGAAGAAGAGTATATAAGGACGGCAGTAATGAATACTTTATCAATGGGGAACATTGTAGGCTGAAAGACGTTACCGATCTCTTTTTAGATAGTGGCGTAGCAAAAGAAAGTTTCAATATTATTTCGCAAGGAAAAATTGAAGAAATTATCAGTAGTAATCCCCAGGATCGACGTGTCATATTTGAAGAAGCTGCTCAAGTTTTAAAGTATAAAAAAAGAAAAAAAGAAGCTCTACGTAAATTAGAGAAAACAAAAGATAATATGGACCGGGTAGAGGATATTATCGGTGAATTGGAACACCGTGTATTGCCTTTAAAAGAACAGCATGATAAAGCATTAGAATACCAAGAATATCAAGAGGAATTAAAAGAGTTAGATATTTCTTTAATGACTTTGGATATTACCAGACATCATGTTACATACGAAGAAAAGAAAAAAGAAATAGCAGTTATTAATCAGGAATTATTAGAAATTTCTACTATAAATTCCAGTAAAGAAGCAAAGATAGAAGAATATAAAACGAAACTTGAAAAACTTGATCAAGAAATAAATCAAAATCAAAATGATTTGTTAAAGAAGACGAAAGAAGTAGAACAGATTAATAGTCAAAAAAGTATTTTATTGGAACGTCGAAAATATGAAGTTGACAATTTAAAGGTACACAACCAACAGTTAGAACTAAAAGAACAAATATTAAAGACCACAAATGATGTTGAAGCATTGCGACAAGAACAACATATTCTGCAAAATGAATGGAAAGATATGCAGGTCGAGATTCAAGAAACCAGAGCAGAATTACAAAAACAAAAAGAATCCCGCAATCAGTTTGAACAAACTTTAAGTAATTACGTTCGTTCTAAAGCACGAATTGAAACCGAAATAGAATCTTTGACGGAGAGAATTGAATCAAGTAGTACTTTGCCAACAGCGGTAAAAGCTATTTTAAATCAACCAGATTTAAAAGGAATTCACAATGCGATAGGTTCTATTATAGAAGTAGAAGAAAAATTCAGTACCGCTATTACAACTGCTCTTGGAGCAAGTACTAGTTTCTTAATTGTAGATGACGAGCTCGCAGCTACTTCAGCAATTGCTTACTTAAAAGAACGCAAATTGGGTAGAGCAACTTTCTTCCCACTAAATATTATTCAACCAAAAGGTATTGATAGAGAAACCCTAAACTTTCTAAATACATTGACCGGTTTTATTGGAATCGCTTCTGATTTAGTAAAATATAATCCGCTATATCATAGTATTATTACCAATCAACTTGGGAATGTGATTATATCAGATACTTTGGAACATGCGAATCAGATTAGTAAACGAATAAATTATCGCTACCGAGTTGTTACTTTAGATGGGGAATTACTTCATGTTGGAGGATCTCTTACTGGTGGACAGGCAGCGAAAACAAGAAGTGTTATTACCGATAAATATGAACTTGAACATAAGCAGAAAGAATTAGAAGAAATTATCCAGAAAATGAAAGAGATGGAAGAGCGTATTAACGAAAGTGACTACAAACATCAATCTCTGGAAGATAAAGTTTATCTAGTAGAACGTAAAAATGTGGTATTGCAGGAGAAGGTCCATACAAAACAACGTACCGAAAAAGAACTTGAGGATAAGCTTTACACATTGAAACAAGAAGAAGAGGGAACAAGTCAACTTTTAAAACAGGACTTTGATAAAGAAGAAGAGACTCTTCTGGAAACATATTATAAAGCATTACAAGAACAAAATACATTAGAACAAACATTAGAAAAATTAAAGAAGCAACAAAATGTTTGCAAAGAAGAGTTAGAGGAATATGAATATACCCTTCGTGAAGAAAATAGTGCGGTATATCGTAAGAATCGTGATTTAAAAGATCTCGAAATTGAAGTCAATCGTATTGAGGTAAAATTAGATCATCTACTAACACGCCTCAGTGAATCTTATAGTATGACTTACGAAAAAGCAAAATCTCTTTATAAACTAGAAATGGATGAAGAGATTGCTCGAAATAAAGTCAGTGAATTAAAACGACAAATTAGCTCTCTTGGAAATGTAAATTTAGATGCTATCGAAGAATATAAAGAAGTAAAAGAACGTTATGAGTTTTTAGTTAATCAGAAAAATGATTTAATAACGGCGGCAACTACATTAAAAGAGATTATTTCAGAGATGGATCTAGTTATGGGTGAAGAATTTGAGAAAACATTCCATACTATCGAAGAAAACTTTCAAATGACATTCCAAGAATTATTTCATGGAGGCACGGCTTCTTTAAAATTAACAGATCCAAGCAATATTTTAGAAACAGGCATTGAAATTATCGCCTCTCCACCTGGAAAAAAATTAACTAGTATTTCTCTACTCTCGGGTGGTGAGAAGACTTTCACAGCAATCAGTTTACTTTTCGCTATCTTAAAATCAAGACCAGTTCCTTACTGTATTTTAGACGAAGTAGAGGCAGCTCTTGATGAAGTGAATGTTGATAGTTTTGGTAATTATTTAAAGAACTTAGGAGAACAAACACAATTTGTTTTGATTACACATAAGAAAAGAACGATGGAGTATGCCGATGTTCTATATGGAATTACCATGCAAGAATCCGGTGTCAGTAAATTAGTAAGTGTGAAATTAGAAGAGTTTGATAAATAACATATTTGGTACTATGAAAGTGTAAT